>DATEOL010000425.1:0-8787 GCA_035274025.1 Gemmatimonadales bacterium
GGAATGAGCAACCGTCGGGGGTACTTTGCCGTCCTGGCCCGCGATCCTCACACCGAGGACCCTTCCTCGATCAAGGATATCCCCGTCCTCCGCGCCTTCCTCGGCGGCCGCCCGACGTTTGAAGCATGAGCGGTGGCGGCCTTCCAGGCCGCCCCTGCCCGATCGAGGGCAGAACCCAAATCATCAACCAGGTCGTCGGCGTCCTCGATGCCGACCGAAATCCGCAGCAGATTGTCCCCCAGTCCCGCGGCGCGACGCGCGTCGGCATCCATCGATGCGTGCGTCATCGTGGCCGGATGGGCCACCAGCGACTCCACGCCGCCCAGTGACTCGGCGAGGGTGAAGCACTCGAGTCCTTCCACGAATGCCTTCACCGCCGGGACACCACCCGCGAGCTCGAAGCTCACGATCGCGCCGAAGCCGTCCTGCTGCCGCTTCGCCAGCTCATGACCCGGATGATTGACCAGTCCGGGATAGTGCACCTTCGACACCGCGGGATGGGTGAGCAGCGTCTCGACCACGCGGGTGGTGTTCTCCAGGTGCGAGCGCACCCGGGCGTGCAGGGTCCGCACCCCGCGCAGCGTGAGCCACGCGTCGAACGGCGCACCCGGCACGCCGGTGGCGTTGCACCACCAGGCCAGCTCCTCGAAGAGCGTCGCGTCCTTCGCGATCACCGCGCCACCCACGACATCGCTGTGCCCGTTCAGGTACTTGGTGGTCGAGTGCACCACGATATCGGCGCCATGCTCGATCGGACGCTGCAGGGCGGGGGACAGGAACGTGTTGTCCACCACGGCGAGCGCGCCGGCCAGGTGCGCCAGCCGGCACGCCGCCTTGATGTCGGTGATGCGGAGCAGCGGATTGCTGGGCGTCTCGATCCACACCAGCCGGGTCGGCCGCTCCAGAGCGGTCTCCAGCGCGCCCGGCTCGGTGAAGTTGATGAACTCGACGTCGAGCTTGCCCTGGCGCGCCAGTCCCAGGAAGAGGCGTCGCGTGCCGCCGTACGCGTCGTGCGGCACGATGACGCGCTCACCCGCCTTGACCAGGTTGAGCGGGAGGCCCACCGCGGACATGCCGGTCGACGTGATGCACGCGCCGGCGCCGCCCTCGAGCTCCGCGATCGCCTGGGAGAGGAGGTCGCGCGTCGGGTTGCCGGTGCGGCCGTAGTCGTACTTGCGCGGCTGGGCGTAGCCCTCGAACGCGTAGGTCGCCGAGAGGTGGAGCGGCGGAATCACCGCGCCCCACGCGGTGTCCTTGGCGACGCCCGCGCGTACGGCCTTCGTGGCCGTGCGCCGTACGTCTCTACGTCTCTTCGTCTCACTCATGCTGCCTCCAATGCAAAGACGCTGCGGAGGATGGCCGCCAGCGCCGCGGGTTCCTTGAGGAATGCGTCGTGTCCGAACCTGGACGAGATCGAGTGGAAGCCGGCACGAACCGGCAGCTTCCGGTAGAGGGCGCGGACCTGCTCGTACGGGATGAGCCGGTCTTCCTTCACGGCGACGAGGGTGGTCGGGACCTTGATGCTCTGGGGATCAACGGTGTGCAGGTCGAGCGAAAGCGACAGCGCGAGAAAGCGCTCCGGCGTCGTTCGGGTGCTCCACTCGGTGCCCCGCGACTCCAGATAGTCCTCCACATCCCACCGGGTGCCGGTAGGGACCGGCGAGAACCGCTCGCCGAATTCCTCGGTGGTGCGATACGTCGTCATCGCGAGGCCGCGCGCGATCGCGAGCGCTTCGCGGCCGGTGCCGGTCTCGAGACCCAGCTTCACGATCCGGCGCTGGATGCTCCGGAGCGCGGTCGTCATCGGGTGCGAGACATGGGCGGCGCTGATCACGAAGGCGCGCCCGATCCGCGCCGGGAACGCCGCCGAGAAGGCGAGCGCCACCATCCCGCCGTAGGACGAGCCGACGATGGCCTCCACCCGGGCGACGCCGATGGAGTCGAGGTGCTCGGCGAGCGCCACAGCCTGGTCATGGGTGGAGACCGGCTCGCCGCTCGGTGACCGCTCGAGGAAGTCGAAGCCGACGATGTGCTGCCGCACCGTGTCGAGCGCGCGGCCGGGACCCACGAGCTCGGGCCACCACGACGCGACGTTCGCATTGGCGGAGATGCCGCCCAGCACCACGATCGGGCCGCTCACGCCGCGGCTCCGATCCGGGTGCCGGTGCCGTCGAGCGGCGCGCGGTAGCTGTAGATCCGCAGCTCGATCGCGGTGTTCCGGGCATGCTGCGCGGCGCCGGCGTGCACCACGCGAGCGCCGGCGCGGGCGAAGTCGAGCAGGTCGTCGTGGGAGAGCGAGGGAATGCGCAGCGCCTGCGGGGCGTGGCGGGGATCGTGGGTGTGGACGCCGTCCACGTCCTTGATCAGGTGGCACTCATCGGCGCGGAGCGCGGAGGCCAGCACCACGGCGGTGAGGTCGCTGCCGCCGCGGCCGAAGGTGACCGTCTCGCCGTCGATCCGCGCCGCCTGGAATCCGGCGACGACCGGCACGATGCCCTGGTCGAGCAGGGCGAGCAGCGGACCCACGTCCACCTCGGTCACGGTGCCCGATCCGAAGGCGCCACTGGCCTGAAGCCCGGCCTCGGCGCCGCGAAGGCTCTTCGCGGGGACGCCGATCGCGGCCAGGGCGAGGGACAGGAGCGCGGTGGAGCGGTCTTCGCCGGTCACGAGGAGGCGATCGAGCTCGCGGTGCGCGGCGGGTGACGAAACCCGCGCGGCGGAGGCAAGCAGCCGGTCGGTCAGTCCCGCGGGTGCGCTCGCGACAGCCACGATGCGGACGCCGCGTCGCCGCCACGCGGCGATGCGACGCGCCGCGATGCGAACCCGGGCAGGATTCGCCAGCGCGTGACCTCCGAACTTGAGCACCAGCAGTCGTGACATTGGTTGCTTCCGGCCAACTGTTGGGACGAAAAACCCCGGTCCTCGCTGGGGAGGCCGGGGCGTCGTGCTTGCGTCGGATGCTGCTATCCGAGTGCGCTCGCGGTGCCGCCAGGCTCCCCGTTTCGGGAAGGCCACGTCATTCGCTTGCGCATGTGGTGTCGACAGCTGCTGCGTTGCATTGCGTCCCCAAAACAAAAAGGCCCGGCGACAGAAGAGCCGCCCGGCTTCGCGTTTTAGCATTTGTTTAACGTGGCTGCAATAGGCGGCAAATGACCACGACTTCAATTGTATACCAAGAATACCGCTTCAGTGGTAGTTCGTCAACAGCGGCGGTTGGGCGGTTGGGCGGTTGGTCGGTTAGTCGGATAGTGGGGTAGTATGTGTGTGGACCGACCGACCGACCGACTATGACCCGCCCCCGAATCCTCCTTCTCCATGGCGGCCTCGGCGCCCGCGACCAGATGGCTCCCCTGGTCGCGGGGCTGGAAGCCACCCTCGAGGCAGTCTCCCTCGACCTCCCCGGCCACGGCAGTGCCGACCTGGCTGGCGGCGGATTCGACATCCAGACCATGCGGGCCCGGGTCGTCCACGAGCTCGAGTCCTGGCACCTCGGCCGAGTCGCAGTCTTCGGCTACAGCATGGGCGGCTACGTCGCCCTCGAGGTCGCCCGGCGCCGCCCCGACCTCGTCAGCACGGTCATCACCCTCGGCACCAAGTTCGACTGGACCCCGGAGTCGGCCGCGAAGGAGAGCCGTCACCTCGACGCCGGGACGATCAGGGCCAAGGTCCCCTATTTCGCCGACCAGCTCGAGCAGCGACACACGGCCCTGGGGTGGGAGGCCGTTCTGACCCATACGGCCGCGATGATGACCTCGCTCGGCAACGATCCGGTGCTCAATCCCGACAAACTCCGCGAGGTCCACTGCCCAGTCCGCGTCATGGTGGGTGACAAGGACCTCACCGTGAGCGTTGAGGAATCCCTCGCGGCGTCGCGCGCGATGGAGCGCGGCGAGCTGGAAGTGCTGCCGGGAGTCGCCCACCCCTTCGAAAAAGCTCCGCTGGACAAGATGGTCCGCTCGATCGTCGAGGTCGTTGCCGGCATCGCGTGACAGAAAGCCGCCCGCGCCGTAGGTTTTTTCCGGCTCACCTCTCACGGCTCACGGCTTACAAGACATGAGACAAGACTCCGCGCGGCGGTTGTCCGTCATGATGTTCCTGCAGTACGCGGTCTGGGGCGCCTGGCTCCCGGTCGCCGCGCGCTACCTCTCGGCCAGCACGGCGGAGGGTGGACTCGGATTCAGCGGTGGCCAGATCGGGCTCATCCTCGGCCTCGCGGGCTCGATCGGCGCGATGGCCTCGCCGTTCATCGCGGGGCAGCTGGCCGATCGCTACTTCAGTACCGAGCGCTTCCTCGCCGTCCTGCTGACGACGGGTGGCATCATCAAGTGGGTGACCGCCGCGCAGACGAGCTACGGCGCGTGGCTCTGGCTCTCGATCCTCTACAGCGTGGTGTACATGCCCACGCTCGCGCTCTCCAATTCGATGGCGTTCTCCCACCTCGCGGACCGCGATCGGGAATTTCCCCGGGTGCGCATGTGGGGAACGATCGGCTGGATCGCGGTGAGCTGGGTCTTTCCGATGATCTACCTCCAGACCAATCTGCGGCTGGGCTGGATGCCGCCCTTCCTCACCGGTCCCGAAGTTCCCAATGTCACCGCGCGACTCGCCGATGCCCTACGCTTCTCGGCTATCATCAGCTGGGGGTACGCGGCATACTGCTTCCTCCTGCCGCACACGCCGCCGAAGAAGGAAGGCGTCGAGCCCCTGGCGGTGAAGAAGGCGTTCGGACTCCTGCGCGAGCGCTCCTTCCTGGTGCTGGTGATCGCGAGTCTCCCGATCGCGATCGTGCACCAGATCTACTTCATCCAGACGCCCCCCTTCCTGTCGCACCTGGGACTGCTCGACAGCCAGATCGGTCCCGCGATGACCATCGGGCAGTTCAGCGAGATCCTGATGATGGTGGTCCTGGGCGGGATGCTCGCGCGCTACGGGTTCCGGGCCGTAATCACGCTTGGCGCGCTGGCGTACTTCGTACGCTACTTCATCTGGAGCACTCACCTGCCGGTGCCGGTCCTGGTATCGAGCCAGATCCTGCACGGCGTCTGCTATGCGGGTTTTTTCGCCGGCGCGTACATCTACACGGACCGGATCGCGCCGGCCGACATCCGACACTCGGCCCAGACCGTCTTCGGCATCCTGATTCTCGGCGGCGGCCCGGTACTGGGCGGGATTCTCTCCGGCTGGCTCCAGTCGCAGCATACGCTGGCCGATGGCAGCGTCGACTACGCAGCGCTGTGGCGGGTCGTCGCGATGATCGGACTTCTCACCGCGATCTTTTTCTGGGTGACGTTCCGAGAAAAGGGCCTAAAGGCCTAACGCCAAAGCCCTCAGACTTCGAGGCCTTCAGGCCTTTAGGGCCTTAGGCCTTGGTTGGACCTATTCGGGAGATCCCATGACTTCGACGATGTGGACCGTCATCGCGTCGCTTGCTGTCGTCGCACCATCAGCTGCCCAGGTCACACCGCTCACCATCGGCCGGATCACCGCGGCGCCGGGCACTCGTGCCTCCGGATTTCTCGAAGTGCCTGCCGGTGTCGATTCAGCGACGCGCATCCCGATCACCATCGTTCGTGGCGCGCAGCCCGGTCCCACGCTCGCGCTCGTTGCTGGAACCCATGGCAGCGAAGTCGCGCCGATCGTGGCACTGCAGCGCCTGCGCGCGCTGGTGAATCCCACCGAGCTCCGCGGCACGCTCGTCATCGTGCACATCGCGAACATGCCGAGCTTTCTCGGTCGTACCATCTATTACAGTCCGGTCGACCGGAAGAACCTCAACCGGATGTATCCCGGCGACCCGAACGGCACCGTGAGCGAGCGGATCGCTCACCTGATCACCACCGAGATCATCGAACGGGCGGACTACCTGATCGACATGCACTCCGGCGACGGCAACGAGTCGCTCCGTCCCTACCTCTACTGGAACCGGCTCGGCGTCGACGCGAAGGTGGACTCGCTCGCGCGCGAGCTGGCCCTCGCCTGGGGGGCGACGCACGTGATCGTCGACACGACGCGCGCCCAGGACATTGAGAAGTCGCTCTATACCCAGAACACCGCGCACCTCCGCGGGAAGCCGTCCCTCACCACGGAAACCGGATATCTCGGCCTTCCCGAACCGCAGATGGTGGAGCAGAACGTCAACGGCGCGCTCCGCGTGCTTCGGCACCTCGGGATGCTGCCTGGGAGCGTGGAGACCGTGAAACCGGTCTGGCTCGGTCGCTACGAGGTACTCACCAGTCCGGAGACCGGCGTGTGGCACCACGCGGTGGAGCGAGGCCACACCGTCGCGGAAGGCGCGATCCTCGGTCAGCTCACCGACTTCTTCGGCGACGAGATCGCCGTGATCCGCGCGCCATTCGATGGAGAGGTGATGTACGTGGTGGCCACCCCGGCAATGTCGAAGGGTGAGCCGGTTGCGATGATCGCTCGTCGATGAGCTAGCCCGCCAGGTTGATGTTGAGGTAGGCCTCTTCTTCGGTCACATCCCGCGTGACGTACGGCGCCAGCCAGTCGGGAGGACGGGGCACGACGTCCGCGTTCGGCAGCTCGACCTCCGCAAGCACCAGGTCCCGTCCGCTGAACTCGTCGATCTCCCACACGAGGTCACCATCCGGCACCCGGTAGCGTCGTTTGGTCACGCGGCGGCCTTCGGTGAGCGGCCACATCGCGAGAAAGAGCGCTTCGGTCACCTGCTCCTCGATTTCCTGCCGCACCACACCGGCGCCCAGCTTCACCGTGCGATACCACCTGGTGCCACCGCGTGATGCCACCCGCCGCAATCGCTCGTGGACTTTCTCGCCCGGTACATATCCCTGATCGATCTCGGCGGGGGTCTCGCTCTTCACCCGCTCGGGCAGCGCGGAGAGGAGGTACTTCCGCTCGATCTCCACGTCGCTCGGGGCCTTGCGATCGAGCGCCTGCGCGAGCGCAGTCAGCGGCTCGAGGAGCCGCGGCCCCACGTGCGGGAGCCAGTCCCGCTCGAGGGTGGTCCAGGCCGTCTCCCGCCTCGCCTGCACCTTCTGCGCGAGGGCCAGGAGGCCCGGCATCGGATCGAGGCGGCGCTCCCGCCGGATCACCGTGGTGTCGAGACCGCTCCGGGCCGAACGGATGCTCGCGGCGACCCGCCGGCCGCGCTCCTGCCCCGCGTCCTCCATCCCCGTCGCGATCAGGTGAGCGGCAACGTCGGCGTCGTGCATGTCGCCCAGGAGATCCTGCAATCCCTTGAGGCGCGCGACCAGCTCGGCCGCGAGCGGCACGGTCAGGGCGAGCGGCTCGAGAAGGTAGCGGACCCGCTTGCCGGCGATCCGCGCTTCGTGAGCTTCTTCCTGGTTCTCGATCGACTCGATGCTGCGGAGGTGCTGCTCCAGCTCGTAGGTCTGCTCGCGCACCAGGTCGGCCACCAGCCGCGCGAACACGATCGCTCCGATGCCGGTCGAAGGTGGCAGGTCATCGAGCCTCGCGTTCACCGCGGCGGCGAGCGGCGCCAGGTTGGTCGTCACCAGGTCGAGCGCGTCCTTGTCGGCGTTCGTCCGCTCCACCTCGAGCCGCTCGGCCAGCCAGCGTTCGCCGGTCCGCTCCCGCGGCCGGAGCGAGGCCCGTTCTCCTTCGAGCCAGGCCAGCTTCACCTCGAGATCGCGGCTCACGTTGGTCGCGCGCGCGAGCTGGCGCAGCCCGCGACGGAGACGGCGCGGGATCGCGGCGTCGGTGAGGTCACGATACGCGCGGAGCATCGAGCGGAGCCGGCGGATGGCGACCCGGAAGTCATGCAGGGCCTCGACGTCGCCTGCCTGGCCTAAGCGGGTCGCTGCGGCGGAGACGTCGGCCACCCGGGCCGCGAGGAGGGCCGGAACCGTTTCTCCCGCCGCAGCAGAGAGTCCCGGTTCGGTGACGCTGCCCGCTTCGACCAGGGTCACGCCCGGCCTTCGAACGCGTCGAGCATGGCTCGGGCGTCCGGCCAGCGATCCTCCGGGGCCTTGGCCATCGCGCGGATGATCGCTGTCGCCGCGGCCGCCGGTACGTCGGCGCGGATTTCCCGGAGGTCCGGGGGCGGATCATTGAGGTGCCGGTTCAGCACGACGCCCTCGTTCGGGTGCGCGAAGGGCGCGCGTCCGGCGAATGCCTCGAACAGGACGCAACCGGTCGAATACAGGTCGCTGCGGTGATCGAGCTCGCGGAGCGCGGTGATCTGCTCCGGGCTCATGTAGGACGAGGTGCCGACCGCGATCCCACTCCGGGTGAGGTGGGTCTGGCCCGAGAGGGCGATCGCGCGCGCGATCCCGAAATCGAGCAGGACCGCGCCACCCCGGGCGAGCACGATGTTGTCGGGCTTCACGTCTCGGTGGACGATGTCGTTCTGGTGGGCGTGCGCGAGGGCGTCGAGGATGTCGTGCCCCAGCCGAAGCGCGTCATCGATCTCGAGGCGACGGTACTTGGTCAGGTACTGATGGAGGGTCGGACCTTCCCAGTACGGCATCACGTAGAAGATCAGCCACTCCTGCTCGCCGCTGTCGATCAGGCCGCCGATGTTCGGATGGTTGAGCTTGCCGATGAACTGGATTTCCCGGAGGAACCGCTGCGCCGCCACGGTGACCGCCAGCTCGGGGCGCAGGACCTTGAGCGCAACCGACCGCCCGCCAGGCGTCTTCGCGAGAAAGACGACGGCCGCGCCCCCGCGGCCGATTTCCTTCTCGATGGTGTAGCGATCCCCGAGGTGCTGGCGCACGATGGGGAGCAGATCGCGGGGCATGGTTGGGATTTTACCCCGGGGGACTGGTCGAAGCGAGTCGAAGA
>DATEOL010000426.1:0-5727 GCA_035274025.1 Gemmatimonadales bacterium
CGAGCGTGGGGCTTCCGCCTTCGGGAAGTCGCGCGGTGCGGAAGTGCCGGTGCTTGAGGGTGTGGTCGGGATCCCGCTCGTAGCAGATGTCCTGGAGCCGCTTCACCGACCTGATGGTGGTCGGCGGACGGACATGGTAGAGCAGCGAGGATGGGCCGGTGAATCCCTCGTTCCCCATGAGCTGCTCGGAATAGAGAACGCCAGTGTCACTCCGGAACACCGTGTGCCGCTTCCGCGGCAGCCTGCCCAGGGTGTGGTAGAAGGGCATCGCTCAGAGATTTCCGCGGGCAGCCTGCTCCCGCTCGATGGCCTCGAACAGCGCCTTGAAATTTCCCTTGCCGAAGCTCTTGGCACCCTTGCGCTGGATGATCTCGTAGAAGAGCGTGGGCCGGTCCTGCACCGGACGGGAGAAGATCTGCAGCAGGTACCCCTCGTCGTCGCGATCGACCAGGATGCCCAGCTTCTTGAGTGGCTCGACCGATTCGTCGATCGTGCCGACCCGATCGAGCAGGGTGTCGTAATAACTGGATGGAACCCGGAGGAACTCGACCCCCCGCGACTGCAGCGTGGTGACGGTTTCGATGATGTTGTTGGTGGCGATGGCGACGTGCTGGACGCCGGGCCCCCGATAGTACTCGAGATACTCGTCGATCTGGCTCTTCTTCTTCCCCGGGGCGGGCTCGTTGATGGGGAACTTGATCCGGAGGTTTCCGTTGGCCATGACCTTCGACATGAGGGCAGAGTATTCGGTCGAGATGTCCTTGTCGTCGAAGCCCACCAGCTGGGTGAAGCCGAGGACGTCGCGATAGAAGGCGACCCACTCGTTCATCTTGCCAAGCTCGACGTTGCCGACGCAGTGATCGACATACTGGAGCCCGACGTCGGGCGGCTGGACAGTGTTCGAGGCGGGAACGAATCCGGGCAGGAAAATCCCCCGATAGCCCTTCCGCTCGACGAGCGAATGGATGGTGTCCCCGTAGGTGCGCATCGACGCGATCACGATCCTGCCGTGCTCGTCTTCGAGCACGGTCGGCGCCTGCACCGGCGTTGCGCCGCGCTCGATGGCCTTCGCGAAGGCATCCCGCGCGTCGTCGACCCAGAACGCGATGTCGCGGACACCGTCGCCGTGCCGGGCCACGTGCTCCGCGACCTGTCCCTCGGGGCCGAGTGGGCTGGTGAGGACGAAACGGATCTTGCCCTGCTCCAGCACGTAGCTCGCCCGATCACGGGTGCCGGTTTCGGGACCGCGGTAGGCGATGAGCTTGTATCCCCAGCAGTACTGATAGTAGGCGACTGACTGGCGCGCGTTCCCGACCCAGAACTCGACGAAGTCGGTTCCATTGATCGGGAAGGTATCGGTTATTGGAGCTTCCGGCGCCGCTTGGCTCGTCGTCATGAGCGCACCTCCTTGGAAGCTTGAAAATAGTCGCAACGTCGGACCGTCTGACAGTCTAACCGTCGGTCTCGGTCCGGCGGTCAGACGGTCCAGCGGTCGGGCGTTCCGAGCGCGGCACGCACCCGGTGTACCAGGATCCCGGCCACGGCACCGAGGCCGATCACCAGTCCCCACCAGAGGCCCGCCACGCCGGTCTTGAAGACGTACGCGAGGATGATCCCGACCGGCATGCCGATGAGCCAGTAGCCGATCAGGCTGATGACGAATGGGGTCCTGGTATCGGCGAGACCGCGCAGCACGCCGATCGCGACGACCTGGACGCCGTCGAACACCTGGAAGATCCCCGCCAGTGGGATGAGCACCGTGGCGAGGGCGAGCACCCCCGCATCGTTGGTGTAGAGCGCGGCGAGAAAGCCGGGCAGCGTGACGAAGAGGAGCGCGGTCGTCGCCATGAACCCCGCCCCGACGATGATCGAGGTCTGGGCCCGGCGCCGCACCTCGTCGGGGTCGCCGGCCCCGACCGCGCGGCCCACCAGCACGGTCGCGGCGGCGCTCACGCCGAGCGGCACCATGTAGGTGAGCGCGGCGAGGTTGATCGCGATCTGATGACTCGCGACCTGGATCGTGCCCATGGCGCCTGCGAGGAATGCCACGCCTCCAAAGCAGGCAATCTCGAGCTCGTACTGCAGCGCGATCGGAACGCCGATCCTGAGCATTCGTACGAGCGCGGTTCGGTCGTGCGCTTCGGTGTGCCAGGGCCGGAGGAGCGGCACGAAATCGTCGCGGGCGAGCGCGAGCAACAGGAGCACCATGAGCCAGCGGCTGATGGTCGTCGCGAGCGCGCTGCCCGGGACGCCGAAAGCGGGTGCGCCGAAGTGCCCGTAGATGAAGATCCAGTTGAGGAGCGCATTCGCGAGGTTCGCGATGATGATCGTGACGACGACCGGACGCAGCCGGTGGAATGCCTGCATGGTTCCGCGCAGCACGCCGAACGCGAGGAATGGCAACACGCCTGGTACCAGCCAGCGGTCGTAGGCGTCGGCGAGCGGGATCACGTCCCCCGGCTGGCGGAGCGCGGTCAGGATGGGTCCGGCGAGCAGGTGGTAGAGCGTGATGGGGATCGCGAGGACGAGCGCGAGCAGCATCGCGCGCTGGAAGGCGCGAACGACGGCGGGCCGGTCGCCCGCTCCGTGAGCCTGGTTGATGAGCGGATCGAGCGCCAGGAGGATGCCCTGGCCGAAGAAGATGCCGATGACGGAGTAGAGGTTGCCGACCGCGACGGCCGCGAGTGCGGTGGGCGAGAGGCGGCCGACCATGAGGGTGTCGACCGTGCCCATGAACATGATCCCCACCTGCACCACCACGACCGGGACGGCGAGGCGCAGCAGGGCGACGACGTCTTCACGGCGGGTGCGGAACATAACGAGTGGCAGAGTGCGCCCGGGTGGACTCGAACCACCGACCCTCAGCTTAGAAGGCTGATGCTCTATCCAACTGAGCTACGAGCGCGTCGGTCAAATGTAGTCGTCTCAGGTCTTCAGGTCCTTGGGTCCTTGTAGTTTTGGGCATGCACGTCTTCGCCACCACCGAATTCGCGGCGGCCCTGCTCGAGGGGACCGTCACGTTCGGGCTGGCCCTCCTCTTTCTCTTCCTCAATCGCCGCTATCGCCGGCCCCACTTTCTCTGGTGGGGCATCGCGTTCCTGCTCTACGCCGTCCGCCTCGTCGCCATCATCACCTTTCTCGGCTCGGACAACTGGGCCTGGCTCTACTGGCACCAGGTCGTGACGGGATGGACCGCGCTTGCCCTGCTCTGGGCCGCACTCGTCTTCGCCTATCAGGTGACCTGGCGACCGGTCTACCTCGCCGCGCTCGCCTTCCCCGTCGTCTGGTCGTGGATCGCGATCTTCCGGCTTTCCAATTTCATGCTCGCCGCGCTCCCCGCGGTGACCTTCCTGAGCGGCACCACGCTCTGGACCGGTGCGGTCTTCTGGCGCTATCGCCGCCACACCGCTTCCGCGGCGGCCACCGGTCTCGCGGTCACGTTCCTGCTCTGGGGACTGCATCACCTCGACTACCCGATCCTTCGCGCGCGCGGTGCCTGGAATCCCTGGGGCTACTACCTGGACCTCGCGTTCATCCTCGCCATCGGCGCCGGCGTCCTGCTGCTCGTGATCGAGGAGCTTCGAGCCGGCGCGTCGACCATGGTGGCGCTTTCCGCCGACCTGCGGAGCCGGGACCGGGAAGACTTTCTCGCATCCCTCCTCAACCGGGTGCTCGCCCTCCGAGGCGTCCGCGGCGCCGCCCTCATCGCTGACCATGGCGGGTGGCTGGAAACCGTTCGTGCGGTGGGTGACGCGGTGGCCTGGGCGGGAGAGATCCCGCCGGGCGTCAGGGATCGCGTGACCACCGTCGCCCGAACCGGGCAGCCTTCGCTCGGCGGGATCGATGAGTTTGTCGCCGTGCTGCCGGTGCATCGCGGTGCCCATGCAGTGACGCTCGTGACCACGGCCCAGGTCGCCGCCCCCTTCACCGCGCTCGACAACCGGATCCTGCTCGCCATCGGGGAGCAGATCGGGGCGGCGCTCGATACCATCGACCTGACCGAGCGCCTGGAGGCGCGGTCGGCGGACCTCGAACGACTCTCCGCGCGTATGCTGCAGCAGCACGAGGAACAGCGGGGTCGGCTTGCCCGTGAGCTGCATGACGAGACCGCCCAGGTGTTCGCGGCGCTCAAGCTCCAGCTGGGTTCGCTGAGGGAATCGGCCCCGGAGGAGCTGCATCCGAGACTGGAGCGCCTGACCGAGCTCGTGGGCGCCGGCGTGAACAGCATCCGGCGGGTGAGCGAGGACCTGCGTCCGACCGTGCTCGACGACCTGGGTCTCCTCCCGGCTCTCCAGGCTCTCGCCACGCAGTTCACCCAGTGGAGCGCGATCCCGGTGGCGTTCCAGGCGCCCGTGACCCTGGGGAGGGTGTCGAACGATGCGGAGCTTGCGATCTTTCGGGCCGCGCAGGAAGCACTCTCCAATGTCGCGCGTCACGCGGGTGCGCGTCGGGCGCGGCTGGAGATCGCGAGGAGTACCGGAGCTGTCACGATGACGATCGAAGACGACGGCACGGGCATGCCGGCCGATCGAAGGGATGGCATCACCGCGCTGCCGGGACGGTCGGGCCTCTTCGGCATGCGCGAGCGCCTGGTCGCGCTCGGCGGCGGCTTGAGACTCGAGGCCGCGGAGGATCACGGTCTCCGCGTTGTCGTGCACGTTGCAACAGAGGATGACGCATGAAGCGGGTTCGCGTACTGCTGGTCGATGATCACCCGCTGGTGCGGGAAGGAATTCGCCTCGCGCTCAACACCCCGGGCTTTCAGGTCGTCGGCGAAGCGGCCAATGCGACGGAAGGATTCGGCGAATCGGTTCGGCTCCAGCCCGACGTCGTCGTGATGGACATCTCGCTTCCTGGTGAGAGCGGCCTTTCCGTGGCGACCCGCCTCCTGCACGAAATGCCGTCGACCCGGATCCTGATGCTCAGCGTCTATCACCAGGCGGAGTACGTGCTCGAGGCGGTGCGGATCGGCGCGCACGGATACCTGCTCAAGGACACCCAGCCCGCCGACTTGCGCGAGGCGGTGCGCACGGTCGCGAACGGGGGAACCCACTTCGCCCGCGCCCTCTCGAGCAGCGGTGCCTCGGAGTCACCCCCGCTCTCCCCCGACACCACGGCCTCGCTGGGGCAGCTCACCCAGCGAGAGCGACAAGTCCTGACGGGAATTGCCGAAGGCCACACCAACAAGGAAATCGCCGCCGGACTGGGCCTGAGTCCGCGCACCGTGGAGTCCTATCGCGAGAGCCTCATCCGGAAGCTCGGGATTCCGTCGGTGGCCGGCCTCACCAAGTTCGCGCTCGATGCCAAGCTGCTACGGTAGTAGTACGGAGGGCGGGCGACCGTAGGACTTCGGTGCAATCCCGGACGTGCGGGGCGGAAATTTCCCCCCATGTCCAGACACCTGCTTTTTCTGCTCCCGACCATCGCGTCCCTGCTCGCGGGCCCCGTCTTCGCCCAGCGCGCCGATTCAACCAAGGCTGATACAACGCGGGCGGCGCTCAAGCTCGCACCGGTCACCGTGACGGCGACGCGGTCCGCCCAGCAGGTCTTCCGCACCGCAACGCCGGTCCTGGTGCTCGACTCCGCGACCGTGCGACGTGAGACGCCCGATGGCGTCGCCGACCTGTTCCGGAACCTTCCCGGGGTCGACGTCACCGGAGTGGGACCGAACCAGACGCGCCTGATGGTGCGTGGACAGCAGGGCCAACGGATCCTGCTCGCCGAGGA
>DATEOL010000427.1:0-9596 GCA_035274025.1 Gemmatimonadales bacterium
ACGAAACCAAATTAGATTTCGCTACGTCTCATACTGTAACGACAGCCAGCCGGCGGTCGCCTCTGCCTTCGCTCGAGGGAGGTCTCCATGAATAAGTTGTGGCTTCGCATAGGGTTAGGTGCTGCGTTCGTTTTCGCCTCGGGCATGTTCGTCGTCACACTCGGTCGGCAGGTGAAACAGGCGGTGGTCGGCAAGATGGAGCACGGAGGCCGGTTCAAGGTTCCGCTCTCGATGCTCCCCTTCGAGGTGAACGACGAGAAGGTCGGCACCATCGAGTCGGTGGACGTCCAGAAGTCGGGACATCGGGTCAAGCAGGTGCGCTTCGTGGTGAAGCTCTCCGAGCCCGACCGCCTCGCCGAGTTCGAGAACTGTCTCTTCGCGGTGGATGGTCCCCGGCGGGACGGCTTTTTCTCCTGCATTCCGGAAGGCTCCGAAGAGGCCGCCGACTACAGGACGGTAGGGGAAGTCAGCATCGAACCGCACGGTCTGGTCCGCCCGCTGGTCGTGGCCAATGATGACGCCGAGGGCTGGTTCGCTGACAGCGAAGGATCGGCCCAGGAAGTGAACATCACGGCCAACGAGGGCGGCGCCGTCATCAAGGTGGTCGACGGAAACGGCAACAAGGTGGTCCAGCTGACCGCCGATTCGCAGGGTGCGTTCATCCGGGTCAAGGACGCCAACGGCAACGACGTGGTGAACATGAAGGCCAACGCGGCCGGGCTCGACCTGAAGGTCAAGAAGGACAAGCCCTGACAGCCATGTGGTGAGCTGGCGATCTAGCGACTGACAGCAGTTCCAATCGCTAGCTCGCCAGTTCGCTAGCTCGCTAGTTACTTTCCCGGTGTGCGAGCTCCACTCCTCACCCTCGCGCTCCTCGCAGCCTGCGGCATCGAGCACCGGGCGCCCGCGCCCGCTCAGCCTCCGCCCCCGCCTTCGCCCAATCAGGCGCAGCTGGTTTTTCCTGACGAAGCCGAGATTCCCGAGGGGCCCGAAGGCGCGTCGATCCGGCGGGGACGCGCCCTGGTCGCGAATGTTCGCGACAGCCTTCCCGGTCAGACGAAGAGCGCGCTCAATTGCACCAGCTGCCATCTCGACGAAGGCACCCGGGCCTGGGCGGCGCCCTGGGTCGGCGTGTACGGCAGGTTCCCGCAGTATCGCACCCGCAACGATCGCGTCAACATCCTCGAGGACCGGATCAACGATTGCTTCGAGCGTTCGTTGAACGGTCGCGCGCTGCCCACCAGCGGCCGGGACATTCGCGATATCGTCTCCTACATGGCGTGGCTTTCACTTCGGGTGCCGGCGGGCGTGACGATGGCGGGACAGGGATTCGCGAAGCTCAAGACCACCGCGGGTGACACCGTGGCTGGACGCGAGCTCTTCACCGGAATCTGTTCCCGCTGTCACGGGTCTGACGGCGACGGAACGACCATCGCGCCGCCACTCTGGGGGGAACGGAGCTACAACGTCGGCGCGGGCATGGGGAGGCTCCGAACCGCGTCGGCGTTCATCAAGTTCAACATGCCGTACGACAATCCGGGTTCGCTGACTGAGCAGCAGGCGACGGATGTCGCGGCCTACGTGAACTCCCGGCCCCGTCCCGATTTCGCGGGCAAGGAAAAAGACTGGCCCAACGGCGATCACCCGCCGGATGTGCCATATGTGACCCGGGCATCCCGGGAGAAGCCCAACCGAGGAGGAACACCAAAATGATCGGCGATTCGACCCATCGCAGGGGATTTCTCGGCCGCGCCGCAGCGGGCATCGTCGGCGCGTTGTCGGTCCCGCGCATCCTCGAGGCCAGCACCGAAGTCCAGGCCAGCGATCCCGACGCCTGGCTGGCGAAGCTCACGGCTCCGCACCGCTGCCTGTTCGACGCACCGCAGCATGGCGCCGGTCTGCCCCAGATCCACGTCCTCAACTACATCACCACATACCAGAAGGCGTACAACGTCCCGATTAGCGCGGTCAACACGGTGTTCACCGCCTACGGTGCGCCTGGCGTTCCGTCGACGATGGCGTTGGCGTGGAACGACGCGATGTGGGCCAAGTACAAGGTCGGCGAGCAGATCGGCCTCAAGGACTCGGCCGGCAATTTCATCACGACGAACGTGTTCAACCGTCCCAAGGCCGGCGATCCCGTGCTGTTCAACGGCACGGTGCTGCCCGGGAGCCTCGAGAACCTCCAGAAGCTCGGGACCGTGATCATCATGTGCAACAACGCCTTCATGGCGTGGGTCGGCTATCTCGCGGGCAAGGGACTCGGTAGCGCGGCTGACATCGAAAAGGACATTCGCGCCAACCTGCTTCCCGGCGTGGTGACCGTGCCCGCCATGGTGATCGCGATCGAGAAGGCGCAAGGAAAGGGAATCGCGTACAACAAGCAGGGCTAGAAACTATCTGGCGATCTGGAGAGCTGGCGATCCAGCGATTGGTTTGTTGATCGCCAGATGCTATTCTAGGTCTTCCTTCAGGCGGCGAATATCCCGCCTTTGACGCTTGCTGGGTTTGCCTTCCCCGAAGTCGAAAGAGGTCCGGGCCAGCCGGTGTTGCTCCGCCAGCCGTGCCCGGGCCTCGATGCTTTCCGGGCTCTCCCTATATAAGGTCGCGGCGATGCTGGCACTGCCCCGTCGATCGCTGGTCAGGAGCACCGTGAGACGGTGCTCGTAGGGTCCGAGCCGGATGCTCAGCACGTCGCCCGGCTTGAGCTCGCGTGATCGCTTGGCGCGGTCGCCGTTGACGTCCACCTTGCCGCCGTCGATCGCGTCCGCCGCGAGCCCACGGGTCTTGAAGAACCGTGCCGCCCAGAGCCACTTATCGAGTCTCGTCAATCGGCTGGCTCCTCTCCCATCTGGCGAGCTGGCGATCTGGCGAGCAGAACTTCGGCCCTGCGATCGCAAGATCGCGAGATGCGAGATCGCCAGATGGGTTATCGCGATCTCCGCGCAGGATACCCGAGGGCTGCATTCAGCCACCTCACCAGGGGCAGCATCGCCTTGTAGTCGCGCTCGAGAATCTGCGGCAGGCGCTTGCCGAGCACGTCCTTTTCGCCGAGCGAGCGGCCCAGCGTAAACGACTGGTATTTGAGCCACTTCTCGGCCGGATGACCCGGGTCGTAGCCGCGCGGCACGCGCGTCAGGGTGTGCTCGGTCTCGAGCTTGCCATAGCGCCGCTTGAGCGCGGGCGACTCGACCACCGCGGCGAATCCCTTCGGGTCCTCCGCGATGGCGTCGCGAATCTTGCCCAGCTGGCCCCGCGGGGGCATCCAGATCCCCCCGCCCAGGAACGAAGTGCCCGGCTCGAGGTGGAAGTAGAACCCGGCGCTGCCCCCCTCCGCCTCCTGGCCAACCTGCCGCCCGGCGCTGCCGTGATTGAACCAGCAGGCCGAATGCGTCTTGTAGGGGGACTTGTCCCGGGAGAACCGGATGTCGCGGTTGATCCGGAAAATGGCGCGTTTGGGGTCGCCGATGATTTCGGGACCGAACTGCCCGAACCGCGAGTCCAGCTCTTCCACCAGGGCCTTCATCGGCTCTCGGACCTCGGCCTCGTAGATCTCGCGGCGCGATTCGAACCACGCCTTGTTGTTGTTCTTCGCCAGCCCGCGAAAGAAAGTCAGCGCCGCCGGTCGAAACCCCTGGAATGACATGAATGCGCCCCGCCGTGAGCCGTGAGCAGCTAGCAGTTAGCAGTTAGCAGCTAGCAGCTAGTAGCTAGCAGCTATTAACTTTTCAATTCTAATCATGGCATCCACGCAGCCCGGCGGACGGATCGGCCTTCCCGACCAGCGCACGCTCCTCGGCTGGCTGTTCGCCTTCCGCATCGCCATCGCGACTCTCCTCCTGGTTCGGGCCTCCTTCGTCTGGTCCGACCGGCCGGAGAATTCGTTCTACGTCGCGACCGGCGTCCTGCTCTTCTTCGTCATCACGGCATACGGCGCGTACCAGGTCCTGCTCAAGCGCCTCGAGCCGTCGGTGGGATTCTTCATCAGCCAGGCGCTTGCCGACCTCGCGGTCGTGAGTGGCCTGGTGCGGGTCGGCGGCGAAGCGAGCACCGCGCTCGCCGCGATGTATGTCGTCGTCATCGCCGTCTACGCCCTGCTGCTTCCCACCTGGGCGGGCATCACCGTCGCCCTCGCTGCCGGTGGCGCGTATGTGATTGCCTCGCTCCTGGCCAACGACGGCTCCCTTCCTCCGGGCCTGTGGGGCCAGATCATCGTCTTCGGGTTCGTGTTCCTGCTCGTCGCGGTGCTCGGTCATCGGCTCCAGCACAGCGTCGCGGCGCAGTCCCACCTGGAGACCGAGCTCCAGCGGGTACGGTACGAGGCCGAAGAAGTGCTGCGTAGTATCAAGACCGGCGTCATCACCGTCAACGGCAAGGGCCGCCTCGCGTTCGTGAATCCGGCGGGCGAGCGCCTGCTCGGCCTTCCCTCGCCGGCCCGGATGGGCCAGCCGGTTCTCGAGTATCTCGGGCAGGTGGCCCCCGAGCTCCAGGCGGCCGTGAGCGCCGGCCTCGAGCGGGGGCATCGCGTGGCTCGCGGCGAGGGAACCGTCCACACCGCCGACGGCCGGGTATTTCCCATCGGACTCTCGACGACCACGTTTGCCCAGACCTTCGACGGACTCCCCGCGGTCACCGCGCTCTTCACCGACCTCTCCGACCACAAGCAGCTCCAGGAGCTCCACCTCCGGGCCGAACGGCTCGAGGCCGTGGCCGCCCTCAGTGCGTCGCTGGCGCACGAAATCCGGAATCCCCTCGCCTCGATCCGGAGCTCCGTCGAGCAGCTCGCCCTGTCGGCACAGGCCGATGAGGACGAACGGACGCTGGGCCACCTGATCGTTCGCGAGAGCGATCGGCTGAGCCGGCTGCTCGGAGAATTCCTTGATTTTTCGCGGGTCCGCGCCGTGCGGTTCACGCCCGTCAACCTCTTCGCCGTGGCCTCGGAAACCGCGCGGATGGTCCGGGAGCGGCCCGAATGTGGCGAAGAGATGAACCTCGAGGTGCGCGGCGACGCGATCCTCATCGAGGCCGACGAAGACCTGCTCCACCGGGTCGTGAGCAACCTCGCCATCAATGCAGTCCAGGCCTGCAAGGGGAAGGGGACCGTGAGCATCACGGTCGGACCGGCGCATCCATCGGACCTTCCGCCGGGCGCCGACCTCGAGATGCCGGTCCAGGTCATCGTCGAGGATGACGGGCCCGGCATCGATCCCGACCTGATCGACCGGCTCTTCGAGCCGTTCGTGTCCCGCCGCGCCGGTGGCAGTGGGCTTGGCCTCGCGATCGTGCAGCGCGCCGTCGAGGCGCACCGCGGCCTGGTCCTGGTCGACTCGAATCCTGGCAAGGGCGCCAGGTTCACCGTGTATCTTCCCAGCCGTCCGTTCAGAGAGAGCGCCGCATGAGCCAGCAGCCGTCAGTCCTGGTGGTCGACGACGAATCGAGCATTCTCGATACCCTGCGCATTCTTCTCCGCAAGGAAGGGTACGAGGTCACCACGGCCCAGGGGGGCAAGGCCGGCCTCGAGCAGATTCGCTCCGGCAATCATGCCATCGTGTTGACCGACGTCCGGATGCCGCAGGTGAGCGGCCTCGACATCCTCCAGGCTGCCAAGGACCAGGACCCCGAGACACCGGTCATCCTGATGACGGCGCAGGCCTCGCTCCAGACCGCGATCCAGTCGGTCAACCAGGGCGCCTTCCACTACATCCAGAAGCCGTTCTCCAACGACGAGCTGCTCACCATCCTCCGTCGCGCCTGCGAGTTCCGCTCGCTCCGGGTGGAGAACAAGCAGCTCAAGCAGGACATCCGCCGTCGCGGTGAGCGCTCCCAGGCGAGCCGGCCGATCGGCAAGTCGCGCCGCTTCACCGAGATCCTCAAGCTCGCGGAGATCGTGGCGCCGACCGGGTCCACCGTGCTGATCCAGGGGGAGAGCGGCACCGGCAAGGAAGTGGTCGCGCGCTACATCCATAATCTGTCCCAGCGCGCGGAGGGGCCGTTCCTCTCGATCAACTGCGGCGCGCTTCCCGAGACCCTGCTGGAGAGCGAGCTCTTCGGCCACACCAAGGGATCGTTCACCGGCGCGGTGCGCGACAAGCAGGGACTCTTCGCCGCCGCGCGGAGCGGGACCTTCTTCATGGACGAGGTGGGCGAGATGCCCCCGTCACTCCAGATCAAGCTGCTCCGCGTGCTGCAGGAGCGTGAAGTCATCCCGGTCGGCGCCACCGAGCCGATCCCCGTGGACGTTCGCATCATCGCGGCCACCAATCGCGACCTCGAGGAGGAGGTCCGGCGGGGGAATTTTCGCGCCGACCTGTTCTATCGCCTCAACGTTATCGCGTTGGAGCTTCCGGCTTTGCGGGACCGCAAGGAGGACCTGCTCCTGCTCATGGACTCCTTCTTGCAAGATCTTGCCCAGGATCGTGGCGGCGAGATCAAGGCACTCTCCTCGGAAGCGATGGACGCCGTCATGGTGTACGACTGGCCCGGCAACGTTCGCGAGCTCCAGAATGCCCTGGAACACGCGGCCGTCCTCACTCGCTCGGCGGCCATCATCGAACCCACGGCGCTGCCGGAGCGCATCACCCGGCGCAAGAAGGAGCCACTCGTGGCCGACCGCGTGCAACCCAACCCCGCGCTGGATGTGGTCGAGCGGGCGTACATCATGTGGGTGCTGCAGGCCGAAGGTGGCAACAAGACGCGCGCTGCCGAGGTTCTGGGCATCGATCCCTCCACGCTCTACCGCAAGTTGAGCCGTTACGAGGAGACCGTGGTGAAGGAGGTCTGAGTGCAGGCCCTCCTCTACCTCATCTTCATCCTCTCGGGGGCCGCAGGCCTTTTTTACGAATCGGTCTGGAGCCGGTACCTGAGCCTGTTCGTGGGCCACGGCGCCTACGCCCAGGTCATCGTGCTCGTGATCTTTCTCGGCGGCATGGCGCTCGGCGCGATGCTGGTGAGCCGCCGGAGCGCGAAGCTCGAGGACCCGCTCTACGGATACGCGGTCATCGAAGTGCTGGTGGGTCTCGTGGGGCTGGTCTTCCACGACCTCATCTATCAACCGGTGACCGGCTGGGCCTATGACTCGCTGTTCCCGGCCCTCGGCGGCGGTGTTGCCGTAAGCCTTGCCAAATGGGGCCTCGCGGGCCTGCTGATCCTGCCGCAATCCATCCTGCTCGGCGCCACCTTCCCGCTCATGAGCGCGGGACTGATCCGGCGCTCCCCCGAGCGGCCCGGCTCGGTGCTGTCGATCCTCTATTTCACCAACAGTCTCGGCGCCGCCGCCGGTGTGCTGATCGCCGGATTCGTCCTGGTGCGCGTGGCCGGTCTTCCCGGAACGCTGCTCGCCGCGGCCATCCTGAACCTGGTCGTAGGGCTGGTGGCGTTCTTCATCGCGAAGCTCCGTCCTCCTGCCATCGAGGGCGAAGCGGTTCCACCGCGCGAAAGCGCCGCCGCGTTCGAAGGCGATGCCTCGCTCATCGCGCTCCCGATGCTCGCGCGGCTCCTGCTCCTCGCCGCGCTGGGGACCGCGATTGCGTCCTTCGTCTACGAAGTCGCCTGGATCCGGTTGCTGTCGCTGGTGCTCGGCAGCGCCACGCATTCGTTCGAGCTCATGCTGTCGGCCTTCATCCTCGGTCTCTCGCTCGGCGCGTTCTGGATTCGCCGGCGGATGGAGACCATGAAGCGGCCGCTCGCCACCCTCGTCACCATCCAGATGGTGATGGGCGGGTTCGCGCTCCTGAGCCTCGCCTTCTACCAGCAGTCCTTCCAGTGGACGGCGGACCTGCTCGCGGCGGTTGGCCGCACTGACCAGGGCTACACGCTGTTCACCCTGGCTCGCTACGGGCTCTGCCTGGTGATCATGCTGCCCGCCACGTTCTGCGCCGGCATGACGCTCCCGCTCATCACCCGCACGCTCTTCGTGTCGGGCGCGGGAGAGTCGGCGATCGGTCGGGTCTACAGCTGGAACACCTTCGGCTCGATCATCGGGGCCGCCGCGGCGAGCCTGGTGCTTATTCCACTGCTCGGCCTCAAGGGCACGCTCATCCTGGGCGGCGTGATCGACATGCTGGTCGGCCTCCTGATCGTAGGACTGCTGCTGACCCGCGGCGCCCTGGTCCGGCCCCTCGCGATCTCGTCCGTGACCCTCGCGATTGGCGCCACCCTCGCGGTCCTGATTGGCGTCCAGCTCGACCGCGCGCTCCTGATCAGTGGGGTCTTTCGCACCGGAAAGATCCGCTCCTTCGGCGAGACGGCCTACTACCGTGACGGCCGAACTTCGACGGTCTCGGTATCCCGTCCCGGGAGCGGCCGGCTCAGCATCGCGACCAACGGCAAGCCCGACGGCTCGCTCGCGCCGATCTGGTTCAAGGCCTGCAGGCCGGGCGACAGCCTCGAGGTCATCCGTGGCGACGATCCGACCCAGATCCTGCTCTCGCTGGTCACGCTGGCCCACCGCACCGACGCGAAGAATGTCGCCGTCATCGGGATGGGAACCGGCATGTCCTCCAGCTCGCTGCTGGCCAGTCCGAGCATCGAGTCGCTCGTCACCGTCGAGATCGAGCCGGTGATGGTCGAGGCAGCCCGCGAGTTCTACCCGGCCAACAAGCGGGTGTTCGACGATTCCCGGGCCCAGTTCATCTTCGATGACGCCAAGGCGTATTTCGCCGGGGCCAATCGGCAGTTCGACATCATCGTCGCCGAGCCATCGAATCCCTGGGTGAGCGGGGTGAGCGGACTCTTCACCGCCGAGTTCTACTCCCGGGTAAAGCGCTATATGGCGCCGGGCGCGGTGCTGGGACAATGGCTGCACACCTACGAGCTCACTGATGACCTGGTCCTCACGGTGCTTGGCGCCATCCACAAGAATTTCTCCGACTACCGGATCTATTCGGTCAATTCCGCCGACCTCCTCATCGTGGCGGTCGCGGAAGGACAGGTGAAGGACCCCGACTGGGGCGTCTTCTCGTTTCCGGAAGTCAGACAGGACCTCTGTCACTTCCATCCAGTCGAGCCTGCTGACCTGGACATGATGTTGCTCACGAGTAAGCCGGCACTCGCGCCACTCCTCGATCACACAACCGTGATCAACTCGGATTTCTTCCCGGTGCTCGACCTTGGCGCGGAAAGCTCTCGCTTTCTCGGCCGCTCGGCGAGCGCGGTAAATGGCATCTTCAAGGGGCTGTACGATTTCGCGGGACCCGCGGGCAGCAAGCCGATCATCCCCGATGGGCGGCGAGTTAGCGCCTTCGGTACCATCCCACGCATCGGCGCGGTGCTCCAGGCAACGGAGCTTCGCCTTGGCGCGGAGAAGGCCGAGCCTTCCGACACCGCGTGGGACGACTCACCGCACGACGACGCGAACCAAGGCATTCGGCGCTGGCTCGCAGGAGTCCGTGCGGGCGAACCCTCCGGCTCCTGGTCACTCTGGGCACGGGAATACAACTCGGCCTTCACGGCGTGGCATGCCGGGACCCGGGGCTGGCTCGACTCGTCATTCACCAGGCCGGTGCACGCGTGGCTCGCCCGCAACAAGGCGCCGGAGGCGCTGCGCGCCACCGTAGCCTTCCGGGAGCTGATGGCGCGCGGCGCCTATCAAGATGCGG
>DATEOL010000428.1:0-8029 GCA_035274025.1 Gemmatimonadales bacterium
CGCTGAAACGGTGCTCACTTAGCAGTGAGCAGTGAGCAGTGAGCAGTCAGCAGTGAGCAGTGAGCAGTAAGCAGTGAGCAGTAAGCAGTGAGCAGTGAGCAGTGAGCAATAAGGAGTGAGCAGCAGGCAGTAAGGAGTTACTGCTCACTACTCACTGCTTACTGCTCACGGCTTACTGCTCACTGCTCACTGCTCACTGCTCACTGCTGCCTGCTCACTGCTCACTGCTCACTGCTAAGTGAGCACCGTTTCAGCGCTGATCGCGCTGGTCGGGCAGATGCGAACCGCGACGTCACCGAGGGGTGTCGTCGTCCACTCCCGCATCCGCACCATCGCCTTGCCATGCTCGTCCATCGCAAACACCCGTGGATTCATCGCCGCGCAGAGACCGCATCCCACGCATTTCTCCTGGTCCACCCGCACCTCGACGTGACGCACCGGGTGGATTCCTCCCGGCGGGAGGCTGTCCAGGCCGTCAGGGAGGTGGTCCAGGGCCTCGTGGGTCGCGCGATAACCCTCTGCGAGAAGGTGCGCCGTGCGGTTGAACGCGAACATCCCCACCTTCGACACATTCGGCCGGATCAGTACCAGCGGGGGCGTCGTCCAGTCGTGCAGGGTGAGCTCCGCGAGCCTGCCCATGACGATCTCGATGCCGCGACCATAGGTCATCGCGAATCCGGAGCGCTCGATCCCGGACCGCTCGACGCCGCCGGCCCCGACGTCGACCGCCACGACCGGTCCCTCCCCCACCGCGGCCGCGGCACGGACGGGGAGGTTGTCGAGGATCGCCCCGTCGGCGCAGAAGTGTCCCCGGACCTCGAGTGGGGGGAGAATCCCCGGCAGCGCGCAGGAGGCGAACACCGCGTCCGATACCCTCGCGTCATCGAGGCCGGGAAGTCCCCACAGCATCTGGTGGCCGGAGTTGATGTCGACCGTGTTGACCAGCATGCGGTGCTCGAGATCGCGGAAGGTCCGGTCTCCCACCAGGTCGATGATGATCCGCTCCAGCGGCTCGCGACGGTACACCGCCGGCGCGAGCATGCGGCGGAGGGCCATGTCCAGGTGCGCGATCCGGAACACGTCGGAACGCTCCAGCGCGAGCGCGCGGTCTTCCAGCTCGCGAATCCGGCGGCCAGCGGCCCACGCGGAGCCGATCAGCGCCCCCATGCTGACGCCGACCACGAGCGACGGGGTGAGCCCGCGCTCCTCCAGCGCGCGCAGCACGCCGATGTGGGTCAGCCCCTTGAGTCCGCCGCCGCTGAGTACGAGCGAAAAAGACATTGACGATTGACGATTGACGGTTGACGATTGACGTTTGTTTGCAGCGTCCTCAAGAGAACAATCGTCAATTGTCACTCGTCAATCGTCAATGGCCCTGGCAGCTGAGACTTGGTCTCGTGCTGGTCGCGGCGGCGATCCTGGCTGCGCTGTTCGCGCCGCTCCTGGCCCCGCACGATCCCCTCCGCGGGGACCTCCGCGGTGCCTATCTCCTGGCACCCAGCACCTCCCACCTGGCCGGTACCGACAGCCAGGGACGCGACGTCCTCAGCCGGGTGCTCTTCGGGGCGCGCATCTCCCTGATGGTCGGCATCGTTTCGCAGGGGGTCGCCGCGCTGGTTGGCGTGACCATGGGCCTCGTGGCGGGCTACTATGGTCGCTGGGTCGACGCCATCCTGATGCGGCTCGCCGACGTCACGCTTGCATTTCCGACCCTTCTCCTCCTCATCGCGATCGCCGCGGCCATCGATCCGCCGCTCGTGCTGGTGTTCGTGGTGATCGGCGCGGTCGGGTGGGCCGCGATGGCGCGGCTGGTCCGGAGCCAGGTCCTGGTCCTCCGCGAAACCGATTACGTGACCGCGGCGAAGGCGCTCGGGGCGGCTGGGCCTCGCATTCTCCTGCGTCACCTGCTGCCCAACGTGCGCGCCCAGGTCATCGTCGCCACCTCACTCGGCGCCGCGGGCGCGATGATGGCCGAAGCCGCGCTGTCCTTCGTGGGACTCGGCGTGAAGCCGCCGACGCCGAGCTGGGGTGGGATGGTGGCGGACGGCCGCGACTTGCTGCGCGTAGCGCCGTGGGTGTCGGTGGCGCCGGGGCTGGCGCTTGGACTCACTGTATTGGGGTTCAACTTGTTGGGCGACGGTCTGCGTGACAGGAGCCCTGAAGCCCTAAAGCCCTGAAGGCCATTAGGGCTTTAGGGCCTTAGGGCCTGATGACCACTCGTACATAGTTCCGCTTGCCCTTCCTCAAGATCGCGACGAGCGCTCCGTCCACCTTGTCCAGGCTCTTCGCTTCAAGTCTTTCGGAAGCATCGGTGATCGGGTCTCCGCCAAGGTAGAAACCCCGCCCCTCGATGCCCCGCCGCGCGTCCGCCTTCGATGATGCCAGCTTCGCGCGCACCAGCACGTCAACGATCGGCATTCCCTCGCCGAATTCCGCCGCCGCGATGAGCACTTCCGGCATCTCCATGCTCCGGAGCGATTCGGCATCCGCGGTTCCGCCGCTGAAGAGCGCCGCCGCCGCGGATTCGGCCTTCGCCAGCGCCTCGTCGCCGTGAATCCGTCTGGTCATCTCCGCCGCGAGCAGCCGCTGGGCCGCACGCTTCTCCGGCGCCACGCGATGCCGGGCGATGACTTCGGTGATCTCGTCCGGCGACAGGAAGGTGAAGGTCCGCAACAGCCGTTCGGCATCCCGGTCGTCCTGGTTGATCCAGAACTGGTAGAAGGCATACGGACTGGTCTTCTCCGGATCGAGCCAGATGTTTCCGCCTTCGCTTTTGCCGAACTTCGCGCCCGAGGCGGTCGTGAGCAGCGGAAGGGTGAGCCCGTGGACTTCTTGGCCGTGCTTGCGCCCGACCAGCTCGATGCCGGCGGTGATGTTCCCCCACTGGTCGCTCCCGCCCATCTGGAGCTCGCAGCGCTCGGTGCGGAAGAGGTGCTCGTAGTCGTGGGCCTGCACCAGCATGTAGGCGAACTCGGTGAACGAGATGCCGGTTTCGAGCCGGCTCTTCACCGACTCCTTCTGCATCATGTAGCCGAGGGTGAAATGTTTTCCCGTGTCGCGCAGGAATTCGAGCAGGGTGACTCGACCAAGCCACTCGGCGTTGTTGAACATCTTCGCGGCCAGTGGCCCGGTGTAGTCGACAAACCGCCCCAGCTGTTCCCGCAGCGCGTGAACATTCTTCTCCAGTTGTTGGACCGACAGCATCGGGCGCTCCGACCGCTTCCCGCTCGGATCCCCGACCATTCCCGTCCCGCCACCCACGATGATGAGTGGTCGACCACCAAGCCGCTGCAGCCAGGCAAGCGCCATCACGGGAACCAGATTCCCCACGTGCAGCGATTCGGCCGTCGGATCGAACCCCACGTACCCCGTGATCGGTCCCGAGGCGAGCCGGGCCGCAAGGCCCGGCGTGACGTCCTGGACGAGACCGCGGGCCTTGAGGGTTCTCAGGAGGTCTGGCATGGGAAGAAAGCTAGCACTTAGCCGCTGGTAGCTAGCAGCTAGTCGCTAGTAGCTTTAAGGCATGCCAACGCGCCGGACCTGGAAGCGAGTCATGCTCGCATTGGGGGCGATCTTCATTTTCGGGATCGCGCTGGTCGCCGGAGCATGGAATCGCGCTTGCGCCGGGGGCACCTGCCCCTCGATCGCGGTCCTCAGCAACTACGATCCCGACCAGGCGTCCCGGGTCTACGCCGCCGATGGCCGGCTCATCACTGATTTCGGACTCCAGCGCCGCACCGTCGTTCCCCTCAAGGAAATGTCGCCCGCGGTCCTCGCCGCGTTCCTCGCCGTCGAGGACAAGCGCTTCTACCAGCACCACGGCATCGACTGGGTCCGCGCGTTCGGCGCGGTGAAGCCGATCTTCTTCGGCCGCCGGGTCCAGGGTTTTTCCACCATCACCATGCAGCTCGCGGGCAACCTCTGGCCCGAAAGCATCGACCGGCGCCAGCGGACTCCCAAGCGCAAGCTCCGCGAGATGCGCGTGGCCCTCGAGATCGAAAAGCACTACAGCAAGGACAAGATCCTCGAGCTCTACCTCAACCAGATCGAGCTGGGCAATCGCGCGTTCGGCGTGGAGGCCGCGGCCCAGCGGTATTTCGGCAAGTCCGTCAAGCAGCTGAACGTGGCCGAGGCGGCGATGCTCGCCGCGATGCCGAAGGCGCCCTCGCGCTACAACCCGCGCCGGAACCCCGACCTCGCGGTGCAGCGCCGGAACCTGATCATCGGGCTCATGCGCGATGACGGCAAGCTCTCCCCGGCGTCCGCCGAGGCGTGGAAATCGTACCCGCTCCAGCTCTCCTCGGCGTCGGACTACACCGGGCATGCGGATTACTTCGTCGAATTCGTCCGCCAGCAGCTCGACGCGCGCTTCGGCGCCGATCTCTATCGCGCGGGACTTCGGGTCTACACCACGCTCGACCTCGACATGCAGCTCGCCGCGGAGCGGGCGCTCGACGCCCAGCTCGAGACGATCGAGGGCGGAAAGGTGTACGGTCGCTTCCCGCACCAGACCTACCGGCAATACCTGCAGAAGCGGAACGATCCCGAGGGCGAGACCGAACAGAATGCGACGGCCCAGAGCCCGTATCTGCAGGCCGCCCTGGTGACCTTGGAGGCCAAGACGTGCAACGTGCGCGCCCTCGTGGGCGGGCGCGATTTCGAGGATTCGAAGTTCAATCGCGCGACCCAGGCGCTTCGCCAGGCCGGTTCCACCTTCAAGCCGTTCGTCTACGCCGCCGCCATTCGTGCCGGATACACCTTTGCCGAGGTGATGAACGACGAGCCCCTGAGCGTGCCGGTCCAGGACCAGCCGAACTGGGAGCCGCAGAATTACGACAACAAGTTCGACGGGCCGATGACCCTTCGGCATGCGCTCTACGAGTCACGCAACACGATCGCGGTGCGCGTGGGGATGCGTGTGGGCGAGGACGCAGTGGTGGCCGAGGCGCACAACTTCGGTCTCACCACGCGGATCCCGGCGGTTCCCTCGATCCACATCGGCGCCGCCGATGTTCTGCTGGTGGACATGGTGGCCGCCTACACGACGTTCGCGAACATGGGCCTCCGCTGTATGCCGGTGGGCATCCAGCGCGTCGAGGACCGTCAAGGAAAGATTCTCTGGCAGCCCGAAGTCGAGATGCATGAGGTGATGGACCCGCAGCACGCCTGGATCATTCTCGACGGCCTCCGCGACGTGATCCGCCGGGGCACCGCGCGCGGGGCCGTGATCGGCGGCGGGTTCACCGTGCCCGCGGGCGGCAAGACCGGCACCACCAACGACGGTAAGGACGTCTGGTTCATCGGCTTCACGCCCGACCTGGTGAGCGGCGTGTGGATGGGCTTCGACAACCCGGCCAAGATCATGGGGAACGCCCAGGGCGGGCGTCTCGCCGCGCCGGTCTGGACTGCGATGATGCGCGACATCTACGAGCGGCGAAAGGCACCGCCGCCATGGAGCGAGCCCGACGGGCTCGTCGTCGAAGTCATCGACACCCAGACCGGCATGCGCTCGACGCCTTTTTGTCCGGTGTCCCAGCTCACCACCGAGTATTTCATCCCGGGCACCGAGCCCGCCGGTTTCTGCCCGTTGCACGGCGGCGCCCGGCCGGCGGCGGCGCAACCCCCGCCCCCACCCTGAGACGACTCTCCGCCGACTGGCTGATCCCAGTCTCCGAGCCACCTGTCGCCAACGGCGCCGTCCTGATCGGCGACGACGGGCGAATCCTTGCCGCCGGGCCGGCGTCCTTCATTCCCGCCCAGCCTGACATTGCCTCCGAGCACTTCGCCGGCAGCGCACTGCTTCCCGGGCTCGTCAATGCCCATACCCACCTCGAGCACACAGGCATTCGCGCCGAGGCGCCGGCCGAAGATTTTCCCGCATGGATTCGCTCCATCCGGCAGCTCAAGGAGAAGCGATCGGTCGACCAGTATCGCGAAGCGGCGCGAGCCGGCCTTCGGGCCTGCTGGGCGGCAGGCGTGACCACCATCGCCGACACCGGAGATTCCGGTGCGGTGATCGAGGCGCTCGCCGAGCTCCGAGGGTCCGGCGTTGCCTACCAGGAGGTCTTCGGTCCGCACCCCGAGCAGCTCTCCATCAGCATCAGGCAGCTCGAAGCGCGGGTCGACCGCCAGCGTGCGTTCACCGGCGAGCGGGTGCGCCTCGGTGTGTCCCCCCACGCGCCGTACACCGTGAGTGGCCCGCTTTATCGCGCCACCGCGGACCTCGCCGACCGGCTCGACCTGCCGATCGCGGTCCACATCGCCGAATCGCTCGCGGAGTCCGCGCTCATTGCTTCAGGGGCTGGATCGTTCGGCGATGCCTGGCGGGCCCGTGGCATTCCGCTCCCCGATGATGTGCGGCAGCTCGCCGCGCCGCTCGCGATCCGGAGCCCGATTCGCTGGCTCGAATCCTTCGGAGTGCTCGGTGCGGACACCCTCTGCATCCACGCGGTGCAGACCGATGCCGGGGACCTCGCCGTCATGCGTCGTCGCGAGGTTTCGATCGCCCATTGCCCCCTCTCCAACAGGGCGCACCGCCACGGCGAGGCACCCCTCGGCGCCTACCTCGCGGCGGGTCTCCGTGTGGGAGTGGGAACCGACTCCGCGGCGAGTGTGGGCGAAATCGACCTTTTCGCCGAAGCCCGCGCGGCTCGCGCCCTGGGGCAGCTCGATGCGGCAGGTGCGTTGCGACTCATCACCCTCGGGGCAGCCGAGGCGATAGGCGTTCCGGACATCGGCGTACTGGCCCCCGGGGGGTGGGGGGATGTGGCGGTCGTGGCGGTTGGGGCGGTTGAGGGAACGTCGCCAACCGTCCGGACCGCCTTAACCGTCGAAGATGTGATCCTCAGTTGCACCCCGGGTAGTGTCACAGCCACGTATCTGGCCGGCCGGGAGGTGTACCGGAGACCTTGAAACCCGCCACCCGTCTGGGTAGCCTGCTTAGCAACCTCTCGCGACTCGTGAATCGCGACTTGTGATATGACTATGCGCTGCCTGGCTTTGAACGCGTCCTTCGAACCCATCACGATGGTACCCGTGAGACGGGCACTTCGTCTGGTGATCGACGGCAAGGCCGAGATCGTCGAGGCCGACACCGGCGATCACATACGAAGTGCGCGCCTCGTCGTGCCCAGACCGGCCATCATCCGTCTGGTGAAGTTCGTGCACGTTCCCCGCCGCTTCCGTCGCCAGGTCACCAACACATTCCTCTTCGCGCGAGACGATTACCGGTGCCAGTACTGCCACCGGACCCAGGCGGACCTCCGGTCGCGGGAGTGTCTGACCCGTGACCACCTGGTGCCACTCTCGCGCGGCGGCGGCAACGCGTGGACCAACGTGGTCACCGCGTGCTCGAGCTGCAACACCCGCAAGGGCAACCGGCTTCCCAACGAGTGCGGCATGCACCCGCTGCATCCGCCCATGGAGCCACACTTCGTGCATCTGGCCTGGTCGGTGCGTCGCCTGACGGAAATCCAGCAGAAGTACATCCGGCTCTTCTACGGCCAGTCGGCGCTCAAGGCGCTTCGAGGATAGAGCACGGTGCACCGAGCACAGAGCACAGGAAAACAGAAGCCACGGCGATAAACCGTGGCTTCATTGTTCTGTGCTCTGTGCTCAGTTGCCCGGGCCAATCACGAACCGGAGTGACCGCGCTTCCAGCTCCTCGAACGGAAGCCCGCCGAAACGGAGCAGCAGCCGCCGTGCCGCGCGACTCAGCACGCTCCCGCGTTCGCGTTCTTCCGGCGTCGGGTTGCCCTGGAGGAATCGCTCCAGGTCCTCCATCTCTTCGTCGCTCAGGGTGCGGATCCGGAGCGTCGAGGTGAAGTAGTACTCCCCGATGGCCGCGGGCGCGATGCCGATCTGGTTGCCTCGCTCGAGGTCCAGCTCGAGGTCCTGCAGCGTGCTGAAACGGGTCTGTCTCCGCAGCGCGCCACCCCACGCCTCCGCCTTCGAGTATTCGTCGGTGAGCGGCTCGTACTGCACCACCACTTCCCACTCGAACGAGCGCTCCAGCGCGTCGAACCAGTCG
>DATEOL010000429.1:0-9395 GCA_035274025.1 Gemmatimonadales bacterium
CATCTGGCTCATGGATTATCCCTCGGGAACGCCGCGCCGGCTCACGCCGGAATCGTTCGGGCCCTATGAGTACGGTCCGGCATGGTCGCCGGACGGCCGGTCGATCGCGTTCACGACATGGGACGACACCGAGCGGGGCTCCGTGTATACGGCCGCGGCATCGGGCGGCGCGCCGAATCGCGTCCTCGCGACCGCGGGTGAGTACCAGGAACCCTCCTGGACCGCGGACGGCCGCGCGATTCTCGTGGCGCGCGGATCCGGTGCCACCGCGCGGGGACAGGGACTCGGCCGGAGCGACTACTGGGACCGGATCAGCGTCCCCGCCTCCGGGGGCCAGGAAACGCTGGTCTCGCGCATCGGCGGCGGCCCCACCCGCGCCACGGTTTCCGGCGACCGGATCTGGGCCGGCGAGCCGGGCCAGGGCGGTATGCTGCTGGTCTCGACCCGGGCAGATGGGAGTGACCGGCGCGAGTACGTGCGCTTCACCAACGCGACCGAGGCCAGCGTGTCGCCGGATGCGAAGTGGGTCGCGTTCGTGGCCGGCGGAAACGCCTACCTTGCGCCCACACCGCCCACCGCCTTTGGCGCCGCGGTGCCCACGGTCTCACGGGCCGGGGGTGCCTTGCCGGTGACGAAGCTCTCCACCACGGGTGGCCTCTTCGTGCGCTGGCGGGATGCCAACACGGTGACCTATGGCAACGGCACCAGGTTCGTCTCGTACGACGTGACGACGAAGCACTCCGATACCGTTGGCATCAAGCTCACCGTGCCGCGCGACCTGCCGGCCGGCACCCTCGCGATCACCAACGCCCGCATCCTCACCATGCAGGATCGCAAGGTGATCAATCGCGGCACGGTCCTGATCAAGGCCGGGCGGATCACCTGCGTGGGCCAGTGCAGCTCCTCCGGGGCCGACCGCATCGTGAACGTCGAAGGTCGCACGGTCATGCCCGGGCTGGTCGACATGCACGCGCATCACCAGGGCGAGCAGGACATGATCACGCCGCGGCACAACTTCGAGGCGGCGATCTACCTGGCGTACGGCGTCACGACGTCGCACAATCCGGCGGCGCCGTCGATGGCGGTCTTCCCGCAGGCGGAGCTGGTGGAGGCCGGCGGGATGATCGGTCCGCGGATGTTCGCGACCGGCGAGCCCTTCGGGTCGGCCGACAATCCGGGGGCCACCGCCTTCGACAACGCCGAGGGCGCGTACGAGGAAGCGGTCCGACGCGCGGGCTGGGGCGCGGTGTCGCTGAAGGAGTACCTGCAGCCCGACCGGCGCCGGCGTCAGTGGGTGGTCGAAGCGGGCCGGCGAGTCGGCGCCATGGTCACCTCCGAGGGCAGCATCGACATCGATCACAAGGTGAGTCTCGCGCTCGACGGCCATACCGGCTTCGAGCACGCGACGGCGCAGACGCCGCTCTATGGCGACTTCACCACGTTTCTCGGCAAGCTCGGCTCGGTGTATTCCGCCACGCCGATGGTGGGCGGCCCCGGGCCGTGGAACGAGGAGTACTGGTGGCAGGAATCCGACGTCTGGAAGGATCCGAAGCAGCAGCGGTGGCTCCCGTGGCGGCAGCTCATCCCGCACACCCGTCGCCGGATCATGCGGCCCAAGACCGATTACAGCTTCCCCTTCATGGGACAGGCGGTGGCGGATATCGTTGCCGCGGGCGGCGGGACGGCAATCGGCTCTCACGGCCAGGAGCATGGCCTCGCGTCACACTGGGATATATGGATGTACTCGGAAGGGCTGGGTCCGGCGGGGGCCCTCGAGGCGGCGACCTTGCGGGGTGCCCGGTTCCTGGGCATGGACCAGGACATCGGCTCCCTCGAGGTCGGCAAGCTGGGTGACCTCCTGGTCCTCAACGCCGACCCGCTGGCCAACATCCGCAACAGCGCCAACATTCGGTACGTAGTGAAGGCGGGCGTGCTGTACGATGCCAATTCCCTGGACGAGCTGTGGCCCCGGCAACAGAAGTTCGGGGACTACTATTGGTATGTTCCTGAGATGTACCGGGCGGATACGAGGCCCGTGGATTATTACGATCACAAATAGGACGGATAAGGCGGATAAGGCGGTTGGGACCGACGCACCTTCTCAACCGCCCTAACCGACCTAACCGCCTTAACCGCCGTAACCGACTAATTCGTGGATCATGGAGCTCCTCATGCGAATCAACCGTCTAGCCGCACTCCTCCTCCTTTTCCCCGGCGTCCTGCCAGCGCAGGACAATGGCATGGCCCCCAAGTCGTACGACGAGAAGAGAGGCGGCAGTGACAAGGTGTCGCTGCTCAAGCGGGTCGAGAACAACCCCGGCCCGTGGAAGGCGGCCGACGTCGAGATCGAGCAGGAGAAGGGGCGGCCCTTCCTCTATGTCTCGGGCTTCGTCAACTACAACTCGAAGATCTACGACATCACCAACACGTCGAACCCCAAGCTGCTCTACACCTGGACCATCCAGGATCCGGAGCTGCATCGGGGCATCGGCGCGATGGACGGAAAGTATTTCAAGATCGACGGCCGGTATTACTACGCCCAGTCGCTGCAGTTCCAGCAGGGCACGCCCGACGCCGAGCTCGGCGCGGTCATCCTCGATGTGACCAGCCTGCCCGACGCGAGCAAGGTGAAGGAAGTCGCGCGAATCAGGTATCCCGCGACCCCGGGCGGGTTCCACAATACATTCGCGTACAAGCACTCCGACGGCCGCGCGCTCTATTTCGCCACGATCAACGACAGCAAGGCGCTGGTCTATGACCTCGGCAAGATCGTGAAGGGCGACCCGGAGTCCAGCTGGCTTATCGGCGCGGTGCCCAACCCGACGCCGATGAAGCAGATGGGCGCCGGCGGGTATCACGACTTCTACATCGCGTACGACCCCGCGACCAAGAAGGACAAGTTCTACGGCGCGGGCCTCGGCGGTTACTCGGTGTGGGACGTTACCAGACCGGAGGCGCCGACCCAGGAGTTCACCGTGACGAGCCTCGGCCTCGATCTCGCGCACACGTTCACGCCCTCCCCGGACGGCCGCTACGCGGTCACGGAGACCGAGTACCAGTACTCACCGCTCCGGATCTGGGATCTCGAGCCCGGACAGTCCGGCAAGACCGAGAACATCGACCAGCCCATCGCGGCCTGGGCCGCGGACTGGCAGACCCTCTCGCACAATCACGAAGTGCGCTGGCCCTTCGTGTTCGTGTCGGGCTACGAGGACGGACTCCAGATCTTCAGTCTCGAGGATCCGAAGAACCCGAAGACCCTCGGCCGCTGGTACACCTGCGAATGCACCCACGAGAAGGGCTTCGGCGGATCGCCGGAGAATGGCTGGCAGGGTGACCACAGCGTGATGCAGGGCGCCTTCGGCGTGGACGTGCGGAACTACGACGGCCTCGTCGTGATCAGCGACATGCGGACCGGACTCTGGACCTTCAAGTTCCAGGGCTTCAACGGCTGGAACGGCCGCGACCACGGCCAGCCCAACATCTCGAGCGTGCAGGACTGGGATCGCGGGCCCACGGCGGCTCTCACGCCGTGATGCTGAAGGCGCTGTGCGTGGCCGGCCTCGTGCTCGCGGGGTCGGCCACACCCTTCGACATCCCGCTGCGCAGCACCTCCGCCGCGCCGACGGCGAAGGGCGCTGCCCGTCTTCAGTACGCCGCCTCGCCGTTCGGTGTCGCCGTCACCGCCGACGGCCGCGCCAGCTACGACGTACGATTCGTGCTCGATGGACTGCCGGAGCCGGCCACGCTCGGTGCCTTCACGACCTACCTCGCGTGGATGGCCTCGCCCGACCTCAAGACCTGGCGCCGGCTTGGCACCGTGCGCAACGGGACGACTGTGGTGGGGCAGGCGGATCTCAACAAGTTCCTCATCGTGGTGACGGCCGAAGCCGACTCGATGGCGACGGAACGAAAGGGACCGACGATCCTCCACGGTCCCTCGCCGAGTACCTGGCTGCAGTCGATGCTCACCCATCCGCTCTTCCGCGGAATTCCACCCGGATGACCGAAGGCGGGCAGGCGGGCGGACGGGCTGGCGGGCGGGGGAACCGCGCTCTTCGTTTGACCATCCTGGTCGCGGCGCTTCTCCTGGCGCCGTTCGCTCGTGGTGCGGCCCAGCATGAGCACCACCAGGGCATGCCCATCCCGATGCCCAAGGGGATGATCATGCTGCCCGGGCTCATGGGTCTCCGGCCCCCGGTCACCCCCTGGCTTCCCGGCAAGGGGATCGACGTCGGCACCCTTCCGCTCGCCAAGCCGTCCGTCGTGGCGCGGCTCAAGGATGGCGACACCCTCGACCTCACGGCCATGCTGGTGCGCCGGGTGATCCGGGGCAATTCCTTCGCGATGTACGGCTTCAACGGCATGACCCCGGGGCCGCTCATCCGGGTGGCGAAGAATGCCACGATCACGGTGCGCTTCCACAACAAGATCGACCTGCCGAGCGCGATTCACTGGCACGGGGTGCGGCTCGACAATGCGTTCGACGGCGTACCGGACCTCACCCAGAAGGCGGTGCCGACCGGCGGATCGTTCACCTACACGGTCCGCTTCCCCGATGCGGGGGTGTACTGGTATCACCCCCACGTGCGGGAGGACATCACCCAGGTGCTGGGCCTGGTGGGCAACATGCTGGTCGACGCGCCGGAGCGGGACTACTACTCGCCGGTGAACAGCGAGGAAGCGCTGATCCTGAGCGACCTGATGGTGCACGAGGGAAGCCTGGTTCCCTTCGGTGAGGAGGGCCCCGACTTCGCGCTGATGGGCCGGGTGGGGAACGTGCTGCTGGTGAATGGCGAGTCCGACTGGAAGGCCACCGCGCGGGCGGGCGAGGTGGTGCGCTATTACATGACCAATGCATCGGCCTCGCGCACCTGGAACGTCTCGTTTGGCGGGGCGCCGATCAAGGTGATCGCGTCCGACGTAAGCAAGTTCGAGCGGGAGGAATGGGTCCCGAGCGTGGTGTTGTCGCCCGCGGAGCGATACGTGGTCGAGGTGCGGTTCGACAAGCCCGGAACCTACGCGCTGGTGAACCAGGTCCAGGCGATCAACCACATGGTCGGCGAGTTCGAGGCCGGCGTCGATACGCTCGGCGTGGTGACGGTCGGCGCGGAGGCCGCGACACCGGACTACTCGCGGGAGTTCTCGATCCTTCGGAAGAACGCTGAGGTGTCACGCGACATCGAGAAGTATCGTGCCGAGTTCGCGCGCGAGCCCGACCTCAAGCTGACGCTGACCGTGCAGGTGAGCGCGCTGCCCCTGCTCACGGTGCAGTTCATGAACGTCGACACCGCCTACTTCGCGCCGCTCGAGTGGGTGGACGGCATGCCGGACATGAACTGGCTCTCCACCTCGAAGCAGGTGAAATGGATCCTCAAGGACCAGGCGACCGGCCGCGAGAACATGGACATCGACTGGAAGGCCAGGCGGGGATCGGTGGTGAAGGTCCGGATATTCAACGACCCGAAGTCATTCCATCCGATGCAGCATCCGATCCACCTGCACGGGCAGCGGATGCTGGTGGTGAGCCGTGATGGAGTAGCGACAGGAAACCTGGTCTGGAAGGACACGGCGCTGGTCCCGGTGGGATCAACCGTGGACCTGCTGATCGATGCGTCGAACCCGGGGGCCTGGATGATTCACTGCCACATCGCCGAACACCTGGGGTCGGGAATGATGGCCGTTCTTAACGTGCAATGACGGTTCTGGCGGTTAAGGCGGTTGGACGAACCGCCCCAACCGCCCCAACCGCCCCAACCGTCCTATTTGACGACGAAACTCCTCGCCATCGACGCCCCGTCATTGAGCGTGACCGTCACCTGGTAGGTCCCCTTGGGCCAGGCTTTCGGACGGGCGATGTGGAACTCGGTGTCGGCCGGTCCACTGAGGTTTACCATCGCGCTGTCCTCGTGCACTTTTTCGCTCCCCATCATCCAGACGGCCTTGAGCTTGGTGTTCGGGGCCGATCCGGTCGTGGCCACCGACACGAAGATGGTGTCGCGCACGGCGAAGGTGTCTGCCGGGGTGGTGATCCGCTTGTCCCCCCCGACTCCCTTTCCGAGCGTGAGGGCGCTCAAGCTGGGCAGCGCCGGCGCCGGCGGTGGGAGCTCGGCGGGTGGCGGCGGAGCGGGTTCTTCCTTCTTTCCACAGGCAACGAGCAACACAGCCGCGAACGCGGCGAGGCTCAGTCGGCTGATTGACATGTCAGCTCTCCCAATCAAGGTATTGTGAGGACCCAACCCGGCTGGATCAGGTCGGGGTTCTTGATGCGTTCCTTGTTCGCTTCGTAGATCTTGCGCCACTGGTTGGCATCGCCGTAGTGCGCCATGGCGATCTTCGAAAGCGTGTCTCCCTTCTCCACGGTGTAGGTCACGACTTCCGGCCCCGACCTGGGTGCGCTGCTGGAGGAGCCGCCCGTCACGTCATCGAACTGTCCCATGATTGACCTCCTGGTCGTGATTTCAATCTACTGCGCGGTGCTACATCACGGCATCACCAGCGTTGCGTGCATGCTACGGTGCCGGGCCCTGGCAAGCACGACTCTTGCCTATTGCGGTCGTACACCTTTTGCATAGGATCAGTTCAAAGCCCACCCAGGACTCACATTCATGCGACCCGGATTTCAGAAGTTCCTTCGTCTTTCGGCGATCGTGGCGATTGCCGCGTGCTCGGACGCCTCCGGCCCGGAAGGCACAGGCAAAGTCTCAATTCTCCTGACTGACGCACCCGGCGATGTCCTCGAGGCCGTGGTGACCATCGACCAGGTCTACCTGCAGGGCGGCTCCTCCGAAGCCGAAGGGGAGACCGAGGAGAGCGGCCGCGTCAACCTGCTCGCCGCGCCGGTCACCGTCGACCTCCTCACGCTCGCCGACGAGTGGATGACGCTGGTTGGTGATGCGGAAATCCCCGCCGGGCAGTACGGCCAGCTCCGCTTCGTGGTAAGCGGCGCCTACCTGAAGGTGGCCGAGGAAGGAGGCGACCGGATCTACGCGACCTCGTTGGATTACAGCGGGCTCCCCGCCGGCGCCGAAGTGAGTGGCTCGTTGCAGACGCCCGGCTTCAGCGCCTCGGGACTCAAGGTTCAGTTCCCCGGGGGCGTGACGGTCGAGGGTGAGACCTCGCTGCTGGTGGACTTCGACGTGGCGGAAAGCTTCGGGCATCAGGCGGGGCAGGGGGACGGGTGGATCATGCACCCGGTGCTCAAGGGTAGCGTCGTGGAGCCGGAGGCCGTAAGCCGTAAGCCGTAAGCCGTCAGCCGGAAGCGGTACGCCGTGAGCAGGAAGGCTCGCCCCGGTGGTGGGTCAGTTTGGATTGTTACACCGAGCGGGTGGGGGTGCGCCCTCGAAAAAGCTATCCGCATAAGTCCATGTCGCTTGACGAGGCCGTCTCGCCACGCGAACCACTTATGCGGATGGCTTTTTCACGGGCGCACCCCCACCCGCTCGGTGTAACAATCCAAACTGACCCACCACCGCTCGCCCCGCTATACCGGGCGAGCCTTCTGTTTGCTGGCTAGATTCTCAGTGCTCGATCGTGACTCACACCGTCGCAGTCTCCGTCAACGGCAAGCCCTTCCGGAGCACCGTGGAGTCACGGCTGCTCCTTTCCGACTTTCTCCGTCACGATATCGGCCTGACCGGGACCCACGTCGGGTGCGAGCACGGCGTGTGCGGCGCGTGCACGGTCCTGCTGGATGGCGCCCCGGTTCGTTCGTGCCTGATGTTCGCCGTGCAGGCTGACGGGCACGAGATCACCACGGTGGAAGGACTCGCGGACCATGGCGAGCTGAATCCGCTGCAATCCGCCTTCCGCGAAGCGCACGGGCTCCAGTGCGGCTTCTGCACACCCGGCATCCTGATGTCCATGACGGCGTTCCTGCGCGACAATCCCTCGCCGGAGGAGCCGGCAATTCGCGAGGCGCTGTCGGGTCATCTCTGTCGCTGCACCGGCTATCAGAACATCGTGAAGGCCGTGCGGCTCGCGGCGGATCCCTCGCAGGCTCGGGACCGGAGCGGCGGATCGGCGGGGGCCTCGTGAGCATCGGTGCCCCGATTCCGCGGAACGAAGACTTCCGGCTCCTCACGGGCCGGGCGCTCTTTGTGGACGACGTCGAGCTCGAGGGCATGCTCCACGTCGCATTCCTCCGCAGTCCCTACGCCCACGCGCGCATCAGGTCCATCGATGTGTCCGCGGCTCTCGCCCGGGAGGGCGTAGTCGCCGTCTACACCGCGGCCGACCTCGGTGACTACTGGAAGCCGGGCCCGCTCCTCGTCCCGCCCCCGCCGATTCCGGGCCTCGTCTTCAACCCGGCAACCCAGGTGCCGCTGGCGAAGGACAAGGTCCGGCACGTGGGGGAGCCGGTCGCGATGATCGTCGCCACCAGTCGCTACATCGCCGAGGACGCCCTCGACGACCTCGGGTTCGACGCGGACATCCTCGATGCGGTGGGGGATCTCGAGCGGGCTGTCGCCCCCGGCGCACCGCTGGTGCACGAGCACATCGGCTCCAACGTGGCCGCGCACGCGGCGCAGTCCAAGGGGGATTACGCCCGGGCGCGCGCCGGCGCGGCCGCCGTCATCTCGCGACGGTTCGAGTACGATCGCGGCGCCTCGGTCCCGATCGAGACCCGCGGAATCGTGGCTCGCTGGGATCCGGTTGCCGAGCAGCTCGTCATGTGGGACACCACGCAGGCCCCCATCCCGATCCGGAACGGGATCGCCGCGATGCTGGGCCTGCTGGAGTCCCAGGTGCGCGTCATCGCGCCGTTCATCGGCGGCGGGTTCGGGCCCAAGATCATGATGTTCTACCCCGAGGAAGTCCTGCTCCCTTGGGCCTCGATCCGACTGGGACGTCCCCTCAAGTGGATCGAAGACAGGCAAGAGCATTTTGTCGGCACGACCCAGGAACGAGGACAGGTACACCAGGCGGAGCTTGCGGTCGATCGCGATGGCCGGATTCTCGGCGTGCGCGATTCGTTCCTGCATGACAGCGGCGCGTTCGATACTTACGGTCTCACCGTCCCGATCAACACCCAGTGCACCCTGCTGGGTCCGTACCGGGTGCCCAACTACGAGAGCGAGTTCACCTCGGTCTTCACCAACCGGACGCTGGTGACACCGGTGCGCGGGGCCGGCAGGCAGCACGGCGTGTTCATCATGGAGCGGCTGCTCGACCTCGCCGCGCGCGAGCTGGGCCTCGATCGCGTCGAGATCCGCCGCCGGAATTACCTGACGCCGGAAGAGTTCCCGCACAATCACGGGATTCTCTACCAGGACTCGGCACCACTCATCTACGACAGCGGCGATTACCTGCCCGCGCTGGAGGAAGCGGCGCGAATGATCGGGTATGAAGCGCAGGGGCCGGACGGTGTCCGGCCCCTGCTGGATCCCACTCGG
>DATEOL010000430.1:0-2105 GCA_035274025.1 Gemmatimonadales bacterium
CTGGAAGTGGACGTTGTCGTCGACCAGGCCATGCTCGATCAGCAGGTGGTCGCGAAGGCCTTCAGCGTAATAGATAGGACTCGAGCGCCGATACGCCGCGGTGTCGCGCTGCGGCAGGCCCAGGATGCGGGTCGTCCACTCGTCACTGTAGTGCGCCCAGTCGGTGACCGGCGCGCGGGCGATCCCCGCCGCGAAGATGCCGGGATAGCGAAACTGGCTCATCAGCGTCATGAAACCGCCGTAGGACACGCCGTAGATGCCGATCCGGGTCGAGTCCGCGCCAACCGATTTCACCAGATAGCGTGCGGCGGCGACCGCGCCGTCGACATCCTTGCCCCCCATCGCGCCGGTCACGTCGGTCCGATAATCCCGCCCGAATCCGGCGCCGCCCCGGTAATCGAAGTCGAGAACCGGATAGCCCTGCTCGAGGAGGTAGTGCAGGAAGCCGACGTGCAGTCCCCAGCCATAGACCGACCAGCCCCGGTGGGCGAACTGGCGATAGCCGCCGCCATGCACGTGGATCACCGCGGCGCGCTCCGGGTTCATGCGGGCGGGACGATAGAGCGCCGCCCACACCGGCTTGCCGTCCGGATGCGGAAACGAGACGATCTCGGGTTTTACCAGCCGATGCCGGAGGAAGGCGTCGGTCCCGCTCACGGTAACTCGCTTGCGCTCCGCGCCTTTGTCGGCTGTCGACAGGAAGAGGTCGGGCAGCTCCGTCGTGGTCGACGCCACGATGGCGAGCTGCCGTCCGTCGGGCGACAGGATGCCGCTCTGTCGCCCCGGGTCCCCTGTGAGCTGCATGAGCTGTCCACCGTCGGCCGGCATCAGGTACAGCTGGTCATCGGAAGGATGGCTCTGGCTCGTTTGCAGGAGCCAGCGCGTGCGGTCGCGTGAAAGCGAGGCGTCCCGAACTTCCCAGTTTCCCTCGGTGAGCGGCCGGATGCTTCCGCTACGCTCGGCGAGATAGAGATGACTCCACCCGCTCCGCTCCGAGGCGAAGGCGAACTTGCCGCCCGGCAGCCACTCGAGCAGCGCCGGCCCGAGGTAGTTGCTCTGGATCGGCGGACCACCGATCCATCCCGACTCATGATCGGCGGTGATCACGCGGACGGTTGCCGTTGCCGGGTCGAGCTCGGCGATCCAGATGTCCTTGTCGTGCTCGCCGATGAACTGGACGACTGCGCGATCGCCCTCCAGGCTCCAGTAGGGTCCGTACGGCTCGGTCTCCTGGTCCTTCGCCTCGGCCAGCGTAACCCATTTGACCGTGGCGCTGTCGACCGGATCATGGGGCGCAAAGCGCACTACTCCGAGTCGGGCGCGATCGCGCGGTTCGCCGGCCTTGCCTCGCGCCTCATGCACGGTGGCGTAGCCGGACTGATCGACGTAATCGACATACCTGGTGGGGGGTCGGCGCGAATCGGTCGTCAGGGCGCGAAAGGTGACGAAGCGACCATCGGGCGACAGCTGAATGCCATCGATTCGAGTGCCCGCGGGGACGGGGATCGATTGCGGAAGGTCGAAGCGGGTCCGGCCGATCGCAGCCGTGGCTCGTGCCACGCTGTCCGCGTGCGTGATGCTCGGAAAGAGCTCGCGCTGCTGGGCCGCCAGCCGTTTCGCGGCCTCAGTCCCGCCACTGGTGGCTGCGTTGACCCGCATGGCGACGAGGGCCAATGTCCTGGTGGCGATCTCGAAGCGGTACAACTCCTCGCCCATCTCGAAGTAGATCGCGCGGCCCTGTTCGGCGAAGCGGGGCGTCCGAAGCGCCGCGCTCAGGGTGACAATGCGCTGAATGGTCGGTTGCGCCGAGGGATCGAAGAGGAAGAGGCTCGCGCCATCGACCCAGGAGGCGAGGCGACTGTCACCGGTCCAGATCGTGGTGTCGCCCGGAATGAAGGGTCGCTCGGAGGCGGGCACCTCTTCGGCCCAGCTCCCGTCCGAGGCTGCGCGGAACCAGGGATCGGCATCCGGCAGGTCATTCGTCTCTGGGTGCCGGTTCCACCGGAAGTAGATCGTCGACCCGTCCGGCGACCAGCGCACGTCGCGGACGCCGAGGCCGAGCCAGCGATCGTTGCGGGAGGCGTCCTGGAGCGTGAGCGGCAGGG
>DATEOL010000431.1:0-5749 GCA_035274025.1 Gemmatimonadales bacterium
GATCGCCTGACCCGACCGGACCATAGCCGCGAGGCCGGCCGGGCTCGCGCTCGCGTAGCCAATACGATATGCCCTTCCAATCGCGTCGAGGCCCCGGCGGGCCGCGCGATGATCGAGCGTATCGGGGTCGGTCAGCGCGAGCCGCAGCGGATTCATGTTGGCCGCATTGAAGCCGTGAGCGCCCACCCACACGAACGGCTCCTTGCGAATGATGGTCACTCCCTTTTCGCCCAGCCCGAAGGAGGTCAGCGCCAGATCGAGCGAGTGGCGTTCGAGTCGCTCGAGCAGGCGGGGGGTATGGGCGCTGTGTACTTCCACGATCACCTCGGGGTGCTCACGGGCGAAACCGCGGAGCAGCTGTGGCAGGAAGGACACCGCATAGTCGTCGGGACAGCCGAACCGGATCGTCCCGGACAACCCGGTCCCCGACAGCTCGGCAATGGCCTCGTCGTGATAGCGAAGGATCCGCTCGGCGTGCTCCAGCAGGCGCGATCCGTTGCGGGTGAGGGTGACGCCGCGGCCGGTGCGCTCCAGCAGTTGCTGGTTGAGGAGGTGCTCGAGTCGTTTGACCTGCAGGCTGACCGCAGCCTGGGTCCGCCCGACGCGAGAGGCGGCACGGCTGAGGGTACCGGTTTCCGCGATGATGGCGAAGGTGCGGAGCAGGTCCAGGTCGAGAGAGCGCATAGAACCTGGATCTTAATAAAATCTTATATCACAGATAAGTCCTATTAGCACGGCTTGTCTTTCTCTCCTCCCTCCCTTCCTTTTCTCCTTTCCCTCAGGTCCGAACCATGTCCGGCAACTCCGATCCCGCTTTCTGGAACGCGGCGCGATCCCACCTGATCCGCTACGGCGGCCGCTTCGAGCCGATGATCATCGAGCGCGCGGAGGGCTGCTTCATCTACGACGCCGACGGTCGCGCCATTCTCGATTTCACCTCGGGCCAGATGAGCTCGCTCCTGGGCCATGGCCATCCCGAGATCGCCGAGGTTGTGGCCGATCACTCCCGGCGGCTCGATCATCTCTTCAGCGGGATGCTCTCCCGTCCGGTGGTGGATCTTGCCCGTGGGCTCGCCGAGGTGACCCCGATGGGTCTCGATCGCGTCATGCTGCTCAGCACCGGCGGTGAGTCCAACGACGCGGCCATCAAGATGGCCAAGCTCTATACCGGCGGCCACGAGATCGTGGGCTTCGCCCAGTCCTGGCATGGGATGACCGGCGGCGCGGCCGCGGCGACATACAGCGCGGGTCGCAAGGGATACGGCCCGAGCGCACCGGGCTCGCTCGCCATCCCGGCCCCATCGACGTACCGGCCCCGATTCATGCGGGACGGTGCAGGCGACTGGCAGGCCGAGCTGGACTACGGCTTCGACCTGATCGACCGCCAGTCGAGCGGCAACCTGGCGGCATTCATCGCGGAACCGATCCTGAGCGCGGGTGGGATCATCGACCTTCCTGTGGGTTACCTTGCCGCGCTCAGGAAGAAATGTGTCGAGCGCGGCATGCTGCTCATCCTCGATGAAGCGCAGACCGGCATGGGCCGCACCGGACACCTGTTCGCGTTCGAGCGCGACGGCGTGGTGCCCGACATCCTGACGCTCTCGAAGACCCTCGGCGCGGGCCTGCCACTCTCGGCCGTACTCACCTCGGCAGAGATCGAGGAGCGGTGTCACGAGCGGGGGTTCCTGTTCTATACCACCCACGTCTCCGATCCGCTTCCCGCCGCCGTCGGCCTCAAGGTGCTCGAGGTGGTCCAGCGCGACGGCCTGACCGAACGAGCCCGGGTGGCGGGTGGCCGACTGGCCAGGGGACTCTGCGAGCTCAAGCATCGCTACGAATGCATCGGTGATGTCCGCGGCCGGGGACTCTTTCTCGGTGTCGAGATCGTCGCGGACCGGGCCAGCAAGGCCGCGGCTCCCGAGCTGGGGTCCGCCATCTCACGGGAATGCATGGCCCTCGGCCTCAGCATGAACATCGTCCATTTGCCGGGCATGGGCGGCGTGTTCCGGATCGCGCCACCGCTCACCGTGTCCGACGCCGAGATCGACCTGGGTCTCGAGCTGCTCGGTCGCGCCATCGACATTACGACCCGCAAGGCGGCCTGACATGTTCGGCACGGTCTTCCGCTACGAGCTGAGGTACCACCTCCGCCGCCCCATCACCTGGCTCTACTTCGCGCTGTTCGCGGCGGGCTCGTTCATGTTCATGAGCACCGACGCGATCCAGCTGGCCGGCGTCTCGGGGCAGATCATGCGGAACTCGCCCTGGGTGATCATGCGGGCCGAGCTCGTAGTCGTGACACTGGGGATGATCATCATCGCCGGTCTGGTGGGGAGCTCGATCCTCCGCGACTACCAGTACCGGGCTCACGAGCTGCTCTTCACCACGCCGATCACCCGCTTTGCCTACCTCGGCGGTCGTTTTGCCGGTGCGTTCATCGTGATGGTGATCGTCCATTTCGGCATCCCGATCGGCCTGATGGCGGGCGCGATGATGCCGTGGCTCGACCAGACGAAGCTCCTGCCCCTTGATGCAGGCTCCTACTTCATTCCGTTCGTCACGGTCGTGATCCCGACGGTGCTGGTGATCTCGGCCACCTTCTTCGCGGTCGGCGCACTCACCCGGAACCAGTTCGCGGTTCACACCCAGGGAATTTTCTTCCTGGTGGCGCTCCTCATCGCGCAGACGCTGATGGGCGACATGGCCAACCGTTCGCTCGGCGTCATGCTCGATCCGCTCGGCACCTCGGCGTACCTGCTGATGACGCGCTACTGGTCGGTCGCGCAGAAGAATTCGCTGGGCGCTCCGCTCCACGGCGTGCTGCTCGCGAACCGGATGCTCTGGGTGGCCCTCTCGGTCGGCATCTGGGGACTGACGTACTCGTTGTTCCGATTCCGCAGCGCCCCGCCGAGTCTGGGAAGGAAACGGAAGCCGGTTGATACGCCGGCCGGCGAAGCCGCGCCTCCGCAGGCCGGCGTAGCCGGCGTTACGCCGACCGGCGTCACGCGTGTCACCCAGAGCTTCAGCACCGCCACGTGGTGGCGACAGACCCTGTCCACGGCCCGCCTCACATTCTGGAGTGTGGTGCGCCAGGTGCCCTTCGCGGCCATCGTCGTCATCGGCCTCGTCAACCTCGGCATCGCGGCCGCGTATTCCGACGCGATCTTTGGCCAACGCGTCTGGCCGGTGACTTACACGATGCTCGAGGTGCTCAACGGACAGTTTGCCATCTTCTTCGTAGTGCTGATCGCCCTGTACGCGGGTGACGCGGTGTGGCGGGAGCGGGAGCAGCGGAGTGATGGCATCGTCGATGCCCTCCCGGCGCCGACCAGCGTGAGCCTCGTGGGAAAGATCACCGGCCTGGTCATGGTGTGGTCGGCCGTGCTGCTGCTGCTGATCGTGGCGGGCGTCCTCTACCAGGCCAGGCACGGATACTTCCGTTTCGAGATACCGCTCTACATCGCGTACCTCTTCGGGACCGTGCTGCCCTCGCTGATCCAGCTCACCATCCTCGCGGTACTGATCCACGTCGTGGTCAACCAGAAGTACGTCGGACATGCGCTGGTCATCCTGTTCTTCGTGCTCCGCGGGTCGCTGCCCCGGTTCGGTCTCGAGCATCCGATCTTCCAGTACGCCAAGGCGGGTCCGCTCCGCTATTCCGACATGAACGGCTTCGGGCCATTCGTGCCGGGACTGTTCTGGAATGCGCTGTTCTGGTCCGGCGTCGCCGGGCTGCTTGGCGTCCTTGCCTATCTCGCCTGGGTGCGCGGGAGCGACGCGTCCTGGGCCACTCGTCGCCAGAACGCCTCGCGGCGCTGGCGTGGACCGGTGAAGTGGGTGACCGTCGTCTTCCTGCTGGTCGTGGCGGGGGCGGGCCTGGTTCTGGTCCGCAATGCCAGGGTCAACCACTGGCGGACCGCCGCCGAAACGCGGCATCGCGGCGCCGAGTATGAAAGGCGCTTCCGCTCGCTGGAGCATCTGGCGACGCCAAGGATGGTCGACGCGGCGGTGCGGGCGGATCTCGTGCCGGAGCACACCCGGTTCACGGTGAGCGGAACCTTCACCTACGTGAACGAGCAGTCGGTCCCGATCGACTCCATCCTGGTCATGCTGCCGTCGCACGAGGACCTGCGGATCGATACCGTGACCTGGAGCCGTCCCGCGACGGTGCTGGTGGACGACAGTGTGAGCCGGGTCAGGGTCTTCCGCATCGACCAGGGTCTCCCCCCGCAGGACAGCATCTCGTTGCGCTACCGCGCGCATTATGAAGCGCGAGGGTTCCCGATCATCGACGTGGATACCGCGGTCGCGGCGATCCCCATCCGGCAGGCGATCGCGGCCAACGGGGCGTTCGTGAACTACTCCTACTTCCCGTACCTCGGCTACCTGTCGATGCGGGAGCTTGACTCGGATGCGGACCGGAAGAAGGAAGGGCTACCGCCCAAGCGGCGCCTGCCGCCGATCGACGACGCGCCGTCCCGCATGTTCACCTATCTCCAGGCCAACCAGGACTGGATCACGTTCCGGGCGACCGTCAGCACGGCGCCCGACCAGATCGCCGTGGCTCCGGGCTACCTGGAGCGCGAATACGAGGAGAACGGCCGCCGGGTCTTCGAATACCAGGCCCACGAGCCGATGCTGGCGTTCTGGGCGTTCCAGTCGGCGCGCTACGAGGTGAAACGGGACAAGTGGAACGACGTGGCGATCGAGATCTATTATCACCAAGATCACCAGTACAACCTCGACCGGATGATGGAGGCGGTGAAGGGATCGCTGGAGGAGTTCTCCACCCGGTTCGGCCCCTACCAGTTCAAGCAGTTCCGGATCCTCGAGTTTCCGCGCTACTCCCAGTTCGCGCAGGCGTTCCCGAACACGATCCCGTTCTCGGAAAACATCGGCTTCATCCTCCGGGCGGGGACCAACAGCGCGGACATCGACACGCCGTTCTACGTCACGTCGCATGAGCTGGCGCACCAGTGGTGGTTCCACCAGGTGGTCGGCGGCTACGTCCAGGGGGCCACGATCCTGTCGGAGTCGCTCGCCAACTACTCGGCGATCCTGCTGATGGAGAAGACCTTCGGGAAGGACAACATCCGGAAGTTCCTGCAGCAGCAGCTCGACCAGTACCTGGTAGGCCGGGGCAGGGAAGCCAAGGCCGAGCTGCCGCTCATGCTGGTGGAGGACCAGCCCTACATCCACTACAACAAGGGATCGGTGGCGCTCTACGCCCTGCGCGACCTCATCGGTGACGACGCGATGAACCGCGCGCTGTCACGGTTCGTGAAGGACAAGGCGTTCCAGCGGCCGCCGTTTCCCATCAGCCGCGACCTGCTGGCGTACCTCGAGGCGGAGACGCCGGACTCGGTGCGCTACGCGATCGACGATCTCTTCCGGACCATCACCCTCTGGGATGACGAAGTCGAGGATGCCACGGCGACGAAGCGGGACGACGGCAAGTACGAGGTCGCCATCCGGGTGAAGGCGCTCAAGACCAGGTCCGACAGCCTCGGCAACGAGACCAGGGTCCAGGTCAACGACCTGATGGACATCGGGGTTTTCGGGGGTGATGCGCCCGGGTTCGCGCTGGGCAGGCCGCTCTACCTGGAGAAGCACTGGATCCGGTCGTCGGATACCACGATTCGCGTCGTCGTGGATGGGCTTCCGCGGAAGGCGGGTATCGACCCGTACAACAAGCTGATCGACCGGAATCCGCGGGATAACGTTCTCGACGTCAAGGCGCCCTAGTGGA
>DATEOL010000432.1:0-2533 GCA_035274025.1 Gemmatimonadales bacterium
GGGGGTCGCGCGCGGGGATGACGGCGTGCTGGTCACGCTGGACGGCGGGACGGCGGGACGCAGTCTGGCTTTTGTCTCGCATCTCGACACGGTCCCGGCTGGCGAGGGCTGGACTCGTCCGCCGTTCGAGCCGGTCATCGAGGGCACCCAGCTTTTCGGCCGGGGGAGTGGCGATGCCAAGGCCTCGGTCGCCTCGATGCTGGTGGCCGCGGCGGACCTGGTCGCGCGGCGCGACCAGCTGAGCGGCAGGCTGCTTCTGCTGTTCGGCTACGGCGAAGAGACCAAGCAGACCTCGATGCCGGAGCTCGCCGCCCGGGCCGGGAAGATCGACGCGGCGGTCGTGGGCGAACCCACCAATCTCGAAGCGGCGGTTGCCCAGCGCGGGCTCATGATGGCGGAGCTGGTGGCGCGCGGCGACCAGCGTCATGCCGGGTATGCCGGAGATGGCGGCTTCACCAACTCGATCACCGCGCTTGCGCGCGACCTCGTGCGGCTCGAAGGCCTGCTCAACGAGCGGGTGCACCCGGTGCTCGGGGCGACCACGGTCACCGCGACGATGCTCGAGGCCGGCATCAGCCGGAACGTGACACCGCCGACTTCCAAAGCGATCCTGGACATCAGGAGTACGCCGTCCTGGACCCACCCGGAAGTGGGAGCAGCGCTCAAGTCGCGGCTCTCCTGCGAGGTCGTGATCACTTCCGAGCGACTGGTTCCCTGCGAGACACCGGCCGACTCCCGACTGCTCGAAGTCGCTCGCAAGGTGCGCCCGCAGCTCGGGACCTTCGGCAGCCCCACCTGCAGCGACTGGGTTTTCGTGCGCGACAGCGACGCGATCAAGCTCGGCCCCGGCACCAGCCGCAGGTCCCACACCGCCGATGAATACGTGGACCTGGCCGAAGTAACTGCGGCGAGGGAGTTCTACGCGCGTCTCGCTCGGGAGTACCTCTCATGAGCCGGAAGGACGGGAGGACGGTACGTCGGAAGGCGGCCCCTATCACCCTGTGGAGTCAATCGGCACGTCCCGATGCCCTCATGCTGGCGTATACCGTCGGCGATGACCCGTTCTGGGATACCCGGCTGCTTCGCTGGGATGTCCTCGGCAGTCTCGGCCACATCGAGGGCCTCAAGGCGAGCGGCCTGCTCTCCGGCCGCGACCACGCGGCGCTTCGCAACGGACTGCGGGCGGCTCTCAAGGCGGTCGACGCGAAGAAGCTGGTGATCGGCGCCGAGCATGAGGACGCGCATTCCGCCGTCGAGGACTGGCTCACCCGGCAGATCGGTCAGGCCGGCGGCCGCGTGCACACCGGACGTTCACGCAACGACCAGGTCGCCTGCGACATCCGGCTCTATCTCAAGCAATCGCTGCTCGACGTGAGCGGAGCGGCGCTCGACCTGGCCGGCGCGCTGCTCACCTTCGCGTCGCGGCACCGTAACGTCCTCTGGCCCGGCTTCACCCACCAGCGCAGGGCGATGCCCTCATCCGCGGGGCTCTGGGCCGCGGGACTGGCGGAAGTCCTGCTCGACGCCCTGGGCGGGACCTCGGCACTCTGGTCCCGGGTGGACCGGTCTCCGCTGGGAACCGCGGCCGGATACGGCGTCCCGCTCCCGCTCAAGCGCGAGGTGGCGATGCGCGCGCTCGGTTTTGCCGGACTCGATCTCGCGGTCACGACGACACAGCTCTCTCGGGGACAGCTCGAAGCCGCCGTGCTCGCGTGGTGCGCCGACGTCGGGCATGCCGCGAGTCGTGCCGCGAGCGATGTGATCCTGTTCTCGGCGGAGGAGTTCGGGTTCATCGTCCTGCCCGGGGACCTCGCGACCGGGTCCAGCATCATGCCGCAGAAGCGGAACCCCGACCTCTTCGAGCTGACCCGCGCTCGTGCCGCGATGCTCGACGGTGACCTCGCCGCGGTGCTGCACCTTCGCGGCAAGCTGACCGGCGGCTACCATCGTGACTTCCAGCTCCTCAAGGAGCCTCTCTTCCGCGGAGTCGACCGGACCGGCTCGATGCTCGCGATGATGGCGCACGCGATCCCGCGGCTGGGCGTGAATGCGGAGCGCGGACGCGCGGCGCTCGCCGGCGATTCCCTGGTGACCGATGAAGTCATGCGGCGAGTCGATGAGGGCGAAGCGTTCCGCCTCGCCTATCGCGCCGTGGCCGATGAGTTCAAGCGAGGCGTGCAGTTCCCGGAGCCGACCACCGAGGAGATTCTCGCGCGGCGGAGCTCGACCGGTGGCATCGGCAACCTGCCGTTGAAGGAGCTCCGGGCCCGACACCTCTCGATTGCGCGCTGGGCAACACACCAGCGAAATCGGTTCAATCACGCGATGGCCCGGCTCGCCGGACGGACCCGATGACCGCCCAGCGGAAGCAGCGCCTCCTCCGGATTCTCGAGCTGATCTCGACCCGGCGCATTCACACCCAGGAGGAGCTGGTTGAAGCCCTCCGGGGCGATGGCTGGGACGTCACCCAGTCGTCGGTGAGCCGCGACATCGCTTCCCTCAAGCTGGTGAAGTCCGATGGCGCCTGGGCCCG
>DATEOL010000433.1:0-7481 GCA_035274025.1 Gemmatimonadales bacterium
CCATATACGCATCCTCAAAGAGCGGTATCTCCACAATCTGGCGAGCCAGTGATCTGGCGATCTGGCGATTCAACTGCTCGGCGATTTCGTTCGCCAGATCACCGGATTGCCAGATCGCCAGATCAGCGCGCACAGTTCAAGCGCATGTTCCGATCTACGTCCCTGGGGTCCATCGCCATCTTGAAGAAGTCGTCGTAATACTGCAGGGATTCCTTGAGCAGCTTGGGGTCGAACCCGGGCTGCGCCTTGTAGATCCCGTAGATCTCGTCCTTCTTGTCCATGATCCGCTTGATCGCGGCGTCGATCACCTCGCGGGACCAGCAGGGTCCCCGCCAGACCCGTTCCGTCACGCTCGCGGTGCCCAGTCGATAGTCCGGCTTCGCATAGGGCGCGTTGACGACGCCCGACCAGTCGAAGTCGTAGGGGATCGAGACGTACTTGCCCATCCAGGTGAACAGCTTGACGTTGTGCAGGTAGGGCAGGGACCAGTCGGTATTTCCCACGAAGTAGAACCACACCGCCATGAGCGATCCCGGGTCCATCTCGAGGTCGTCGAACTTGGCGCCCTGGTTGCCGAATTTCTTCATGCCGATCCGGTCGGCCAGGTCCCCGTCATCCTCGATGAAGAACGACGGGGCGGTCACCGTGCCGTCCTTGGTGTTCCCCGGATCGACATAGGTCGCGTTGGCGAAGCGAACCCGGAAGCTCGAATCGGTGATGGTATTGAAGGCCCGGTAGACCAGGTATTCCTGGTAGGGGATCTGCTCGTACCGGGTGTTGCCCGACCGGCAGTGGGTGGAGAGCTTGAGCGACCCCTGCTTCTCGAACAGCGTTCCCTTGAGCGGGTTGGGCTTGGTGCTGTCCTTGGGGAACTTGACCCGCAGCATCGGGAAGTTGCAGGTCGATGACTTGAGCCGGTAATGGCCCCGGGTGGTCAGCTCGACATTCGCGGTGCCGGAGTCGGATCCGGTCTTCCAGGCGAGCGTGGCAGGGAACCACTTCTGCTCGGTGGTGTCCCGGTCCTTGAAGATGGACTTGAAGTCCGAGGTGAGCTGGATCGAGATCGCGTCGTTGCTCGCGAAGAGTGGCGTCGGCGGCTTGATCTTCTTCGCCGAATCCTGCTGGGCGTTGAGCACCGTAGGAGCGATGGACAGCAGTAGGGCGCCGAGGAGGCGATATGTCATGGCCGAAGAGGGAAGAGGCTTGCAGGTACGTTATCTCATGTTAAGTGCGGCGGCAATTCCCTATCTTCAGGACCTCCGGGGTCCTTAATCTCCGAGCCCAGAACCTTGCTGCCAATGCGCGCCTTACTGCCTGGCTTTGCCGCCCTGGTCCTGGCCTGCGGTCGAGCCCCGAAGCGGGACATGACCGATACCCTGACACCCATCGGGGAGTCTGCCCCAGGGCATCTCCCCGTCGACCGGGCAGCAGGTCGCGAGTCACGAGTCGCGAGTCACGAGACCTGAACCCTGGGATCCGCTCAATGCCGTTAGCCCGTCGACTGTCGCCCATAGCCCTCGCCCTGCCTGTCGCGCAGCTGCTTGCCGCCCAGGCGCCCTGGAACGTCGATTCCGCCCGCGCCCCGGAAAAGCTGCTCGAGTTCACGGCGACGGAAGGCACCTGGATCAGCGTGGACGTCTCGCCCGATGGGCGGATGATCGCGTTCGACCTGCTCGGCCATGTCTACGAGATGCCGTTCGGTGGTGGTGAGGCGCGCGCGCTCACCCGCGGGCGCTCCTGGAATCACCTGCCGCGCTACAGTCCCGACGGGACGAAGATCATGTTCACGTCGGATCGCCGCGGGAAGGAGGGGATCTGGCTGCTCACCCGGAGCAACGATTCGCTCGAGGCGCTGAGCAAGGGCGAGGAGCGGACCTACCAGGGTGCGTGGACCGCGGATGGCCGGGGCTACTACGCGGTGACGGGGGACCTGGGCGCCAGGTTCGGCGCCTCCCGCTTCGACCTGTTCGGCTCCCGCCAGGTGCTGGTGCCGCCCCAGGTCTTCACCCCGCCGGCGCAGATCGTGGAGGACAGCGCCCGGAGGCGGCTCATCTTCGCGCAGCCCGCGGGACCGGTCTATGGCAACGGCTTCCAGCTCAAGACCTATGACCTCACGACCGGCGAAGTCCGGGTCTTCCTGTCGCGGCGCGGCGGATCGACCTCCCCGGCGATCTCAAAGGACGGGAAGTGGCTCGCCTACGTCCATCGGGACGACCAGGAAACGATCCTGGTCCTGCACGAGCTGGCGACCGGCCGCGAGCGGGTCCTGCATCGCGGCCTCGATCGTGACCGGCAGGAGTCCGGCGCGGGCACCACGTATGGTGCCTATCCGTCGATGGCCTGGCATCCCTCGGGGCAGGAGCTGGTGGTCTTCTGGGGAGGACACCTGCATGCGGTGAACGTCGCCACCGGCGCCGATCGCGACATTCCCTTCCGGGCTCCGGTGCGCCGCGAGCTGTCGCAAACCCTTCGATTCCCCGTGACCCTGCCGGTGAGTGGAAAGACCACGACCCGCTCGCATCGGTGGGGCGTCCGCACCGATCGCGGCGTGGTCTACGAAGCCCTGGGCGACCTCTGGCTCAAGGACGGCAGGGCGTCGACCAACCTCACCAGCTCGGCGGCGATCGAGACCAGTCCCGTATACGACGCCGCGACCCGCACGCTCTACTACGCGACCTGGACCGACGACAGCCTGGGTGCGGTGTGGGCCCGCCCGCTCGACGGCAGCAGCGCGGCCAGGAAGCTCACCACGGTGCCGTCGCAATACGGCTCGCTCACCCTCTCGCCCGATGGACGGACGCTGGCTTTCCTCCGCGGCAGTGACGACCTCATCCGGGGGCAGACCCTCGAAGGTCAGGGCCGGTTCGAGCTGATCGTGATCGGCGCCGATCGCGCCGAGCGCCGGGTGACCACGGTGGACTGGGGTGAGGGCCAGTACGCCAACTTCGCGACCAAGCATCCGCCGGGGATCACCTTCACTCCCGACGGCAGCGAGCTCTACTTCACGGAGATGACCGCCGACACCCTCTTCGTGAAGCGGGTACGCCTCGACGGGATCGACGAGAAGACGCTCTACAAGCTGCCGCATTCGGTGCGCGCCGTGGTGTCACCCGACCTCAAGTGGGTCGCGTTCCGGGAATACACCCGGACCTGGGTCACGCCGCTCGACTATATCGGCAAGGTCGTGGCCATCAGCCCCTTCGACAACCAGGGCACTTCGTTCCGGGTGGACTCGCTCGACGGCGACTACTTCGGCTGGACCCGTGACAGCAAGGGCCTCGAGTGGACCCGGGGAACTTCGTTCTACGAGAAGCCGCTCGATGACGTGATCAGGAAACGCGGCGCCGCGCGGTCGACCGGTCTCGCGGTGGAGTACGATGTCGCGGTCCCCCGGGGCGTGGTGGCGTTGACCAATGCGCGGGTGATCACGATGGACGGCACCCGCCGGGTCCTCGACAACGCCACGATCATCGTCCGCGACAACCGCATCGAGTCGGTCGGGACCGGCGTCGCGGTACCCTCGGGCGCGCACGTGGTGAACCTCGCCGGCAAGACGATCATGCCCGGGATCATCGACGCGCACGCGCACTACAACCCGGACATCTCGACGCTCAACGTCGTCGAGCAGCAGCACCAGGGCCTGATGGCGAATCTCGCCTATGGCGTCACCACGCTCTACGAGGTCTACGGGAACGATCACAAGGACTTCCTGGTCTCCGACATGCAGCGGGCCGGCGCGGTCTGGGGGCCGAGGCTCCTCTCGGTCGGCTGGCCCATCTACGGGCAGCGGTTCTACCGCCCCAAGCTCTACCGGCCGATCATCACCCAGGCCGACGCCGACGAGGTCGTGCGGCTCAACAAGGAAGAGGGCGCGACCGCGCTCAAGGATTACGCCCAGTTCAACCGGATGACCCGGCAGGCGCTCTACGCGGCGGCGCGGAATCAGGGCGTGAACGTGGTGGCCGAGACGGCGGTCGATCCCCAGATGAACTGGACGATGCTGATCGACGGCGTGTCGGGGCTGGAGCACACCGGGGGCCTGACACCGCTCTACGACGACGTGATCAGGCTGTGGAGCGCGACCGGCGCGGGAAACACCCCGACGCTCATCGTGGTCTACAACGGCCCGGCGGGCGAGCAGTACTTCCACCAGCGCGACCGGCTCTGGGAGGACAAGAAGCTGCTCAACTTCTTCAGGCGCGATGACCTGCTCGCGTTCCGGAGGCCCACGAAGTACTTCGACGATGACGTCTATGCCGGTGACATGGCGGCCGAGCTCCGCAAGCTGCACCAGGCCGGCGTGTCGCTGCAGGTGAGCGGTCATGGCCAGATGCACGGCCTCGACAAGCACTGGGAGATGGAGCTGATGAGCCGCGGCGGCTTCACTCCCGCGGAAATCCTGGGCTTCGCGACGATCCAGAGCGCCACGTACCTCAACCTCGACAGCCAGCTCGGCTCCATCGAGCCCGGCAAGTTCGCCGACCTGGTGATCATGAACGCGAACCCGCTCGATGACATCCGGAACACCCGGACGATCGACCAGGTGATGCAGAACGGCGTGCTGTACTCGGGCAACGACGCGGCGCGGATGTGGCCGAATCCGGCGCCGGCGCCCCGGCTTTATTTCATGCACTAGCGACGGTCTACGGTCTACGGTCTACAGTCTACGGTCTACTATGAGATTCACGCGCCTTCTCGTCTGCGTCCTGTGCGTTTGTGCGTCTGTGAGTCCGGCCGTTGGCCAGGACGCCGGCACGAGGGGCGTCACTCACGGCCAGCGTCCCGCGGGTAAGCTGATCATCCGGAACGCGCTGGTCGTCGAGGGCAATGGCACACCGACGACCGGTCCGTTCGATATCGTCCTCGAGAACGGCAGCATCGTGGACATGGTGCCGCTCGATCCGGTCGCCGTGCGATCCGGGCGCGCCAGGCGGCCCGAGGGCACCGCCGAGATCGACGCCGCCGGCAAGTTCGTCCTGCCCGGCCTCATCAACATCCACGGTCATATCCAGGATGAGCGGGGCGGGGAGCCGCAGCCCACGGCGTATCAGAACAAGCTGTGGCTCGCCAGTGGAATCACCACGGTGCGCGACGTGAGCGCGGGGGCCGACGCGAAACAGTTCGTCGAGTATCGCGCGCAGAGCGCGGCGGGTACGCTCGAGGCGCCCCGTTTCTTCATATGCGCGGGGTTCAACATGAGGCCCTCGCCCCGCACGCCGGAGCAGGCACGCGCGCGGGTGCAGGAGCTCAAGAAGATCGGCGTCGACTGCATCAAGATCGTCGGCCTCGACCGGGACATCATGGCGGCGATGCTCGACGAAGCCCACAAGGTCGGCCTTCCGGTGGCGCATCACGCCGGCGTCGAGGAGACCAACGCCTGGGACGACATCCACTACGGCACCACGACGATCGAGCACTGGTATGGCATCCCCGACGCCGCGATCCTCGACCGGGTCCAGAACTTCCCCGCGGGGTATAACTACAGCGACGAAGTCGATCGCTTCCGCTACGCCGGCCGGCTCTGGCGCGAGGCCGATCCGAAGCGACTCGACATGGTGCTCGACTCGATGGTCGCGAAGGGAGTCGCCTGGAACCCGACGCTGGAGATCTACGAGGCGAGCCGCGACCTCACCCGGGCGCAGAACCAGCCCTGGTTTCGCGACTACCTCCATCCCTCGCTCGAGGACTACTTCAAGCCCGATCCCTCGAATCACGGCTCCTATTTCCTGGGCTGGACCACGACCGACGAGATCTTCTGGCGGGAGAACTATCGGATCTGGATGAACGCGGTCCGCGAGTTCGGCCGGAAGGGCGGTATCATCGGCGCGGGTGAGGACGCCGGATTCATCTACCAGATGTACGGCTTCGGACTCATCCGCGAGCTGGAGCTGCAGCAGGAGGCGGGATTCCATCCGATCAAGGTCATCGAGCATGCCACGCTCAACAACGCGAGGATCCTGGGCCAGGCCGACCGGCTGGGCCGGGTGCGCGCCGGTCACGCGGCGGACCTGATCGTGGTGAACGGCAACCCGCTCGAGAACCTGAAGCTCCTCTATCCGACCGGCGTCGACATCGTGCAGGACGGCAAGACGGTCCATACCGGCGGTGTCGAGTGGACGATCAAGGACGGAATCCCCTACAACGGTCCCCGCCTGCTGCGCGAGGTGAAGGAAATGGTGGCGCAGGCCCGCGCCCAGCGGACCGTGAAGACGGGCAGTTGAGCGTGCTGCCGAAGGAGACCCGGCTGGTGCTTCCCTCCTGGGTCGACGAGATGGTCGGCCCACCGCGGGTGTATCGCGGCACCGAGGGGAAGATGGCGCTCGCGATCCGGCTCTCGGCGGAAAATGTCGAGCGGGAACCGGGCGGTGGACCGTTCGGCGCGGCGGTCTTCCGGAGCGACACCGGCGAGCTGGTCTCGGTTGGAGTGAACAGCGTCGTGCGGCTCCACAACAGCGCGCTTCACGCCGAGGTTGTGGCACTGATGCTGGCGCACGAGGCGCATGGGTTGCATTCGTTCCGGGCGCCCGGCGCGCCGCCGCTCGAGCTGGTGACGTCGTGCGAGCCTTGCATCATGTGTTTCGGCATGACGATGTGGAGCGGAGTCACGCGGCTGGTCTGCGGCGCGACGCGCGACGATGCGATGGAGCTGGGATTCGACGAGGGTCCGGTGACCGAAGACTCGTATCGCTACTTGCAAAGCAGAGGTGTTGAGATCGTTCGTGGAGTGCTTCGCAAGGAAGCGTGTGCGGTCTTGAAGCGCTATCAGGAACTCGACCGACCTATCTATTAGCCATCTAGCGATCTGGTGATCTGGCGATCTGGCGAATGAAAACAACGGATGAGCTGCAAACGATTCCCGGCATCGGCAAGAGCCTGGCCATCGACCTTCGCGACCTGGGCTACAAACGCGTCGCGGACCTGAAGGGCGAGGATCCACAGAAGATGTACGAACGCCTTATGCGGATCCGCGGAGGACACCAGGACCGTTGCGTGCTGTACGTGTTCCGCTGCGCGGTGTATTTCGCGAGCCGGAAGGCGCACGAACCCCAGAAGCTCAAATGGTGGAACTGGAGCGACGCGAATCTGTCGCGATCTTCGAGACGATGAGACGATGAGACGATGAGACTCCTCCTCGCGCTCCAGAGCTCGGTCATCGTCCTCGGCACCGGGACACCCAACCCCGACCCCGACCGCTTTGGCCCCGCGGTGGCCGTGGTCACCAATGGCACCGCGTACCTCGTCGACGCCGGTGCCGGTGTCATGCGGCGGGCCGCGGCCGCGGCGGCGAAGTACCAGCTGCCGGCGCTGGGCGCCAAGGCGATCGGGATCGTCTTTCTCACCCATCTCCACAGCGACCATACCATCGGCCTCGCCGACGTCATCCACACCGGCTGGACCGCCGAGCGGGAGGCACCGCTCCGCCTCTTCGGGCCCCGCGGTACCAGGGACATGGCGAAGCACCTCACCGAGGCCTACGCGCG
>DATEOL010000434.1:0-2832 GCA_035274025.1 Gemmatimonadales bacterium
GCACCCCAGATTCGCGGGAGACCCGCGACGGCATTCTCGCGGCCTCCCTCGAGGCCGGACTCGACAGCGCGATCGCGGAGTACGGCGAGCCCGACGCGGGCGGATGGACCTGGGGCAAGGTGTGGCCTACCGACATCTGGCACCTGCTCCGGCTTCCGAGCCTTTCGGCGCCGGGAATCGCGGTGCAGGGCGGCCCCGAGACGATCGCCCCGGCTGGACGTCACGGTGTCCATGGCGCGAGCTGGCGCATGGTGGTCGAGCTTGGTCCCGAGGTGCACGCGTACGCGACCTATCCGGGCGGGCAGTCGGGCAATCCCGCGAGCCCCTGGTACGCGAACCGGATTCCGCAGTGGGCCAGCGGGGGACTCGATACGCTGCTGCTGCCGCACAAGCCCGACGAGATGGCGAGGGAGCGCATTCACTCAACCCTGACCTTCACCAGCAGGGATCCATGAGCTCTGGTCGACAGTCGACTGTCGATGGTCGACCGGTCTTGCGCCTCGGTCTGCTGATCGTTGCGATGCTTGCCGCAACCTGGATCGCGGGCTGGTGGGGAATTGCCCTTGTCGCGGCCGCATGGGGTTGGCGGGGCAGGGCGCTGGAGGCCGCCATTGCGGCATTTGTCGCCTGGGTCGCTCTCCTGGCCTTCGCGGGTGGCAGTGCGACCCTCCTCCCTTTCGCCCGGCGCCTGGGAGGTATCTTCTCCTTGCCAGGTTGGGCAATGCTCATCATCACGCCGTTGTTCGCAGGCCTCCTCGCATGGGGAGTCGCCGCATTGGTTGGGATCCGTCGACCAGTCGACCGCCGACCGTAGACCGAAAGGCACAGGTACCTGATGCGAAAGCCATTCTTCGTGCTCGTCGCGCTCGGCATCGCTTCATCCGCGACCGCCCAGAACTTCGACTCGGTCCAGATCCGCACCGTCCCGCTCTCGAGCGGCCTCGCGATGCTGATGGGCGCGGGTGGCAACATGGCGGTCGCGTGGGGGACGGACGGCACCTTCCTGGTCGACGACCAGTTCGCGCCGCTCACGCCCAAGATCGTCGCCGCGATCGGCAAGCTCACCCAGAACCCGGTGCGCTTCGTGCTCAACACCCACTTCCACGGTGACCACTCCGGCGGCAACGAGAACTTCGGCACCGCCGGCGCGATCATCGTGGCGCACGAGAACGTGCGGCGCCGGATGAGCACCGAGCAGTTCAGCAAGCTCTTCAACCGGAGCACGCCGCCCTCGCCCAAGGTCGCGCTCCCGATCGTCACCTTCAACGAGCAGGTGACCTTCCACCAGAACGGCGAGGACATCGCGGTCTTCCACGTCAACAACGCGCACACCGACGGCGACGCGATCATCTGGTTCAAGAACGCCAACGTCGTCCACATGGGCGATACCTACTTCAAGGAGCGCTACCCCTTCATCGACGTGGACGGCGGCGGCTCGATCGACGGCATCGTCGCGGCGGCCGACCGCGTGCTCGGCGCGATCGACAACAACACCAAGGTGATCCCCGGACACGGGGAGCTCTCCAGCAAGGCGGACCTGGCCGAGTACCGGAGTGTCATGGCCATCGCGCGGGACCGGGTGAAGAAGCTGATCGCCGAGGGGAAGACGCTGGAACAGGCGGTGACCGCGAAGCCGCTCGGGGAGTTCGACGGGAAGTGGGGCGGGGGATTCATCAAGCCGGACATTTTTCTGAAGCTCCTCTACGCGTCGTACGGCAAGTAGTCTCACAGGTCTCGAAGGTCTCCAAGGTCTCACAGATCTCGTAAGACTTTTGAGACCTTTGTGACTTTGGAGACCTTGAGAGAATGCTCGGCCGCTACGCTGATCTCCTGATCCTGGCCACATGCCTGCTGTGGACCGTCGGAGTCCTGACTGGACTCCGGCGGCAACAGCGTTTCGTCATTGGCTTCCTGGTCACCGCCTGCATCGGCGGCGCGCTCGAGGCCGCCGGCAACGAGTTCCGCTGGCAGATGGTCCCAGCCTACGTCTTCCTGCTGTTCGCGGTGCTCCGCGCTGCGATCGACATGGGAGGTCGGGAGAAGTCGCCGCCCAGGCCGTGGGCCAGGGGCCTCGTCCTCACGCTCCTCGTGATCGTCACGCTCGTGGTGATCGCGATTCCCACCATGCTCTTCCCGCGGGTCATTTACCGCAAACCGAACGGGCCGTACCAGGTGGGCGTGCGCTCGGAGTTCTGGATCGACTCCAGCCGCGTCGAGACGTTCACCGCGGATCCCGGCGACTATCGGAAGCTGCTGGTGGAGATCTGGTACCCGGCGGATGTCGGCAGGGGTGCTGTACGCGCGACGGTGCATCCCGATCCTGACGCGCTCGCGAAGGCGATGGCCGCTGACCTGCCGGGCGGGTATCCGGCCTTCCTCTTCCAGTCGGCGGGTTCCGGACTCACCTGGGCCTGGCGGGACCAGGCGGTGACCGGCGCGGAGCGATCGTTCCCGTTGCTGGTGTTCTCGCACGGATTCGGCGGCACCCGGGTGCAGAACGGCTTCGAGATGGCCGAGCTCGCGAGTCACGGCTACATCATCGCGAGCGTCGAACACTCCTACAACGCGATGGCGACGCGCTTCCCCGACGGTACCTCGGCAAAGATGGACAGTGCGGCAGCGTTCGTGCTGAGCGCCGACTCGACCTCGGTGCGGATCGTGAACATCTGGGCGGCGGACGGTCGCTTCGTCATCGACCGGATGTTCGCCCTCGATCGCGGCGACCCGCGCCAGATGCTCTCCGGGCGGATCGACACCACCAAGGTTGGCTACTTCGGCCACTCCTTCGGCGGTGCCACGGCGGCGCAGGTGATGTCACTCGATCCGCGGGTC
>DATEOL010000435.1:0-7805 GCA_035274025.1 Gemmatimonadales bacterium
CCGCGGCGAGTAGGGGGCTGTCATCCCGACGCGAAGCGGAGGGCTCCCTCCGCTTCGCGTCGGGATGACAACATACCGGCCCTGCTAAAATGGGGGATGGATAACCTCTGCCATTCCCTCGTCGGAGCCGCGCTCGCGGAGTGTGGCCTCCGACGCCGGACCCGCTACGCCACCTTCGCGCTGGTCATCGGCGCCAACCTTCCCGACATCGACGTCCTCGCCTTGTTTGGCGACAACGGATTGGGTTTCCGTCGAGGGATTACCCACGGAATAGCAGCGCTGGTGGTGTGGCCATTCGTGCTGACAGCAGTGATCATGGCCTGGCACCGTCTCGTGACTCGCGACTCGCGACTCGTGACTCCCTCGCGGCTCGAGCTTCGACCATCCGAGCTCCTCAAGATCTCGGCGCTCGCGCTCCTCACCCATCCCACCCTCGACTGGATGAACACCTACGGCATGCGCTGGCTCATGCCATTCGACGGCCGCTGGTTCTCTGCCGACGCGCTCTACATCGTCGATCCGTGGCTGTACCTCATGCTGGGGGCGGCTTGGATCGTCGGCATGACGCAGAGACGCACAGTCTCGCGGCCGCAACAAGCAGAGCGATTCGCCCGCGGGATGGTCTCACTCGCGTCAGTCTACATCATCGCGATGCTGGCGCTCTCGGGGTACGGAAAGCGTCTCGCCGCGCGGGAGCTGGGATTGGAGAATCCCACCCGCCGCGAAGTCATGACCGCGCCGGTCTTCCTCGATTCATGGAAGCGGCAGGTGACCGCGAAGGTGCATGACGTCTACCGCTTCGGAGAGATCGACTGGCGGAACCGCGAGGTGCACATGCACCCGGAGCCGCTGGCGCCGGAGCTGGTATTGATCGAAGGCCACCAGCGGACGCCACAGCTCGAGGCCCTGCTCGACTGGGCTCGGTTCCCCTTCGCACGGCGGGAGGGAGACGCTATCCGGGTGGACGACGCGCGCTACGCCGGTCGCGGGGGGCGGTCCTGGGCAGGCGTCCAGATCCGGTAGGGGCCGGGCAATGCCGGCCCGGGTGAGGCATCGCCTCGCCCCTACATCTGGCAATTGATCACGGCCTTGAGGACCTCACGCTTTTCGACGGCGGCGAGTGCACTCCCCGCATCCGCCAGCGCGTACTGCCGGCTCGCCAGCTCCCGCCACGGAATCCGGTCGGCCCACCGCGCCGCAAGCTTCACTCCGCGATGGAAGTGCGAATAGTCCGACCCCCAGCAGCCCCGGATTTCGACGTGCTTGCGATTGATCTGCCAGTGCGGGTTGATCGCGATGTCGCCGTGATCGGTGTACTGGCCCACCACGATCACGCGACCGCCGTCGCGGACCAGGTCGAGTGCCTGCGGCACCGCCTCGGGCGCACCGGACGCTTCGATCACGACATCAGCCCCGCGCCCGCCGGTCAGCCGCCGGACCAGCTCGGCCCGATCGGCGTGCGGCAGCTCGAGGCCGATCGTTTCCGTAGCCCCCATTCGCTTTGCAAAGCCGAGCCGGTCGAGCGGCGCGCCGAGGGTGATGACCTGCTCGGCGCCCGACGCCGCCGCGAGCGCGGTGGATGACTGGCCCACCGGCCCGGCACCGAGTACGACGACGCTGTCGCCGAGCGTGATGCGCGCGAGGTCCATCGCATGGATGGAGGTCGTGAGCCCGCAGCCTCCGCCGATGAACGTCTCCGGATCGAGGGAGTCGGGGAAGCGGATCATCTTGACCCCCGGCTTCATCCACATCGCGCGGGCCCACCCTCCGAGCAGGCCGTCGTTCGCGCCGTAGGTGATCCCGTAGACTTTCCGGTGCGGACACCGCGTCGTCTCCTTGGCGACGAGGCAGTACCAGCAACGATTGCAGGTCTCGTGGACGTCGAGGAAGGTGACCACATCGCCCTCCTTGAACGCCGTCCCCTCCACATCGGTGATCGGTCCGCGCATCTCCGCGATGCGGCCCACCGACACATGACCCGGAATCAGGGGGTAGGGAACACCACTCAACCTTCCGTGATGCAGGTGAACATCTGTTCCGCAGACTTCCGAATAGAGCGTCTCGAGGATCGCGGCTCCTGGCTCGAGCTTCGGCGCCGGGAGATCAACGAGCTTTACCGGCTCGTTAGGGGCTGGCATTACAACCGCTGTGCAGTCGGGCATCCGATTCCTTGATGAGTGATCCGCAGATGACGCAGATCAACGCAGATGACTCGCGGTGAAAACCGTGATCACTTCCCGGATGAGTTAGTTGTGTGTTTTCAAAAAGGAATTTCGTTCAAGGTGCTTCGCGTATCGGGCGCGAGTCATCTGCGCTGATCTGCGTCATCTGCGTATTCCCTGTCAGGGATTGCGAACCACGCGTGCGCCTTCCCGAAATCGTGCTTCGCGGTCGCGGAGCGCGGCGATCGCCTCCTCGAAGGTGACCAGCTCAAAATCCGGTCGCGCCGCAGGTTGAAGTTGAGCGAACCGGCCCAGGTCCGTCGTGATGATCGACGCGATCTTGGGATACCCCCCGACCGTCGGGCCGTCGGGCATCAGCACGATCGGCGCACCACCCTGCGGGACCTGCACCGCGCCCACGCAAACCGGCTCCGATGGCAGCGCGGCCGGCGCGTTGTGGCTGAACTCCTGCCCCTCGAGCCGATACCCCATCCGGTCGGAGCCGCGGCCGACAGCGAGCTTTCCTGCAAACAATCTGTCGAACTCGCCCGGATCGAACAGGTCGACTTGTGGTCCGGGCACCAGTCGCACTGGCCCATCAGTCCGGGGAAGAAACTCCGCCATCGCGTCGGCCCAGCCGGTGTTGAATCGCGTCACGGGCGGTCCAAGTGGCAGCCGGTCTCCGTTCTTGAGCCGGCGACCCTCATGTCCCCCGAATCCCCCGGGGAGATAGGTGCTCCGGCTCCCCAGCAATTCGGGAACATCGATCCCGCCGCCGAACGCGATATAGGCAAACCGCCGCTCCGGCACGTGCAGCGTGATCTCTTCACCCGCCTCGGCCACCAGCGTCATCCCCGGCGTCAGGAGGGAGTAGTTCCATTCCACCGTCGCGCCAAAAACAGAAAACGTACGCGTGTCGGTGAGCCGGATTCTTCCCTCCCCGAGCGCCCACTCGATCACCGCGGCGCCCTCGGCGTTTCCCGCGAGCAGGTTCGCGAAGACCGTTGCCTCGAGGTCCATCGCGCCCGAGAAGGGAACGCCCTGGGCACGGAGCCTGGTGCGACCGAGGTCCTGCACGGTCGCGAAGGGAGGCGCCTTCACGATCTCGATCACGAGATCGCCTCGAAGCGCACTGCATCGCCGACGCCCAGCAGAGCAGGCGGATTGCGCCGCGGATCGAAGAAGGTGAGATCGGTGCGGCCCAGCAGGTGCCATCCACCCGGCGTGTCGAGCGGATACACCGCCGTCTGGCGGCCCGCGATCGCCACGGAGCCCGCCGGTACCTTGAGTCTCGGCGATGACCTGCGCGGCAGCTCGAGCGAGGGATCGAGGAGTCCGAGGAACGCGAACCCGGGAACGAAGCCGAGCAGGTAGACGCGGTACGTAGTCGCCGTGTGACGGCGAATTACTTCATCACGGGTAATGCCCAGCCGCGACGCCACTTCGTCGAGGTCAGGTCCGTCATAATGAACCGGAATCACGAATTCACGACTGTCCGTCTGCCCGTCAGCCCGTCCGTCCGCCTCCTCGGCGATCTCAACCAGCTCCGAAGCCAGATCCGCCGCGTTACGCTCCAGCGGATTGAACCAGACGCCAAGCGTCGTGTAGGCCGGAACGACTTCCGAGACTCCTCGCGGCGGCTGTTCGCGGAACCGGCGCGCGACCGCGAGGATCCGGCCGTGGACCAGGGGATCGATGGCGTCGCCGAACACCAGCGTGAGGGCCGAATCGCCGAGCGGCAACCAGCGGATCACGCGAAGGGAGCTATGGTGACGCCCGATTGCTCGAGCCGTTGCCGGATGGCGCGCAGCACGGGGACCGCCTCGGGGCCGTCGCCGTGGACGCAGAGGGAATCGGGCTCGATCTCGACCATGCAGCCGTCGCGCGCGCGGACGACGCCATCGAGCACCATGCGCGCGGCGCGATCGGCGCATTCGTCCGGATCGCTCACCAGCGCGTCGGGGTTGCTTCGCGGCGTGAGCGTTCCGTCGGGCTCATAGTTGCGATCGGGAAAGGCCTCGCGAGCGGCGCGCACCTGGGCGCGTCCTGCAGCCGCGACGATTTCGGTATTCGGCAGGCCGAGCAGCACCAGGTCGCCACCCGCCAGGCTGACTGCGCGCGCGATGGCGTCGGCGGTCGGCGGATGCTTGGCGGCCTTGTTGTAAAGCGCGCCGTGCGGCTTCACGTACCTGACCTCGGTGCGGGCCGCGCCGGCGAGTGCCCTGAGCGCGCCGATCTGGTACAACACCCAGCTCTCGACCTCGGCCGGCGACGCCTCGATGTCCCGTCTCCCGAAGCCCAGCAGGTCAGGATATCCGGGATGGGCGCCGACGGTGACGCCGTTGGTCGCCGCGATCGTGAGAGTGTCGCGCAGGGTCAGGGGATCGCCGGCGTGAAAACCGCAGGCCACGTTGGCGGAGGAGACGAGACGAAGCAGCTCGGAGTCGTGGCCGACACGCCAGCGTCCGTAACTCTCGCCGAGGTCGGCGTTGAGGTCGACGCGTCGCATGCCGTAAGTAAGGCCGGAGGACGGGAGGACGTAAGGGCTCTCCCGCCTTCCCGCCGTCACGCCGGTGGAGGAGTCTTGACGAGTCGAGGTAGGACTGAGTCGGGTCGCTGGATCTTGAAGCTGAAGTTCTGCTGCACCAGCTGCCGCACCTTGTAGCCACCGAGGATCGCCGGCCGGAAGCGCATCTTGGGCATCGCCTCCCGGACCGCCTGCACGAACTCCTCGTGGGTCGCGTTAACTACCTTCATGCTCGCGGTGTCCGCCATGCCGAGGGTGTCGACGACATAAATCACGAATGCGCCGCCCTCGATGTTCTTCTGGAGGAGACTGATCGGGTAGTCCGGCGCGGCGCTCCACTCGTACCGCTTGACGGCGGAATCGACCTCGATCTCGGTGAGGACGGAGTCACCGAGAATGTTGGGCAGTGAGATCGTGAGCTTGGTCGAGGTGGCGGTGTCTCCTGTCGAGGGAGAGAATGCTCCTGATCCACCTTCCTCGCCGGACCCGCCGTGCCCCTTCTGGTTGGACGTCTTTCCGTCACTATCATCGCCACGTACCAGCGCCGGTCCATCGCCCGCGACGTAGATCATCCGGTTGGGGGGGACCAGGAACATGGCGAACTCGTCGGGCGCTTTCGCCTCGTCGAGGCCTTCGCGGTAGGCCGTAATGACCACGAACGCCAGCACGACGTGGACGCCGAGGCTCACCACGACCCCGAGTGGGGTCGTCCGTGTATCGTGGGATTCGAGCAGCAGGTGCATGGACCTCATCCGGAGGTCGATCCGACCCTCCAAAGATAGGAAGAATCAGCCTGATCGACTAATCCGCCTTATCCGCCTTATCCGCCCACACCCTACGAAGGGGAGGGTCCCCAGGATCCACTCCACAAAAAATCAGTGCCCGGTCGAGGTACTCGGCGACCAGGTCGAAATGCACTGTATTAGTCCTTTGTATCCAATGGTCCTGGCAGCCCACGGAACGGGCCGCCTCGAGGAGGGCCTCTTCGCTCGGCCCAAGGAGGTGGGCGGTCCTGCGTCCCTTGAGCCGGAACAGGTTCTCATGGACCGCGATCCCTCCCTCCCGGGCCCACACCCGCGCCTGTGGCGACTCCCGGGTGCCGAAATAGCGCCATGTCGCGGCGCTCATTCCTCAGGGCTGACCGATTTGCGAGCGGCCTTGGTTCCTGCCCGGCGCTTCTTGGTGTCGAGCCGGCGTTCCACCGAGGCACGGGTCGGCCTGGTGGCCCTCCGGGGCCTCGCCACGTGGAGCGCCGCCGCGACCAGCTTCACGAACCGCTCAACGGCGGCGTCCTTGTTGAGGCGCTGGCTCCGGCGTGAGTCGCTGACCACGCGAATCCGGCCGGTCCGGTCGAGTCGTTTCTTGAGCCTGGTGAGAAGCATCGCCCGCTGCGCGTCGGTCAGGCTGGGACTCTCCGCCACGTTCCAGCGGAGCTCGACCCGGGTCGCGGTCCGATTCACGTGCTGGCCGCCCGCGCCGCCGGCGGCGGTGGCGTGGAAGGCCAACTCGCGCCAGGGAATGACGAGGGCGGAGGTGATCTCGATGGTGCCGTCGGATCCGGTCATGACAATCAAACTATCTAGCGAACTCGCGATCTGGCGATCTGGCGACTTGAAAACGACCGCGAGATCGCTGGATCGCTGATCGCCAGATGATCGGCCCCGCGTTACAATTCGGCGCATGTCAGACGTCGCACGCCTGGCCGCCCACCTAGACGGAATGGGTCGAGTCCTGCTCGGATACTCGGGTGGGGTCGATTCGACCCTCCTTGCCGTCGTTGGTGCCCGCGCGCTTGGGCCCGAGCGCTTTCTCGCCGTGCTCGGCGTGAGCGCCTCGGTGCCTGAAGAGGCGGGCAGGCGGGCAGCCGGGCTGGCGGACAGGTTTTCCATTCCCTTCCTGCAGATCACTACGCACGAGCTGCTCGATCCGCGCTACGCCGCGAATCGGGTGGATCGCTGCTACTTCTGCAAGACCGAATTGTGGAACCGGCTGGGTGCCATCGCCGTCCAGCGGGGCTTCGATACGATCATCGACGGCAGCCACGCCGACGACGCCGGCGATCATCGTCCCGGTGCCCGCGCCGCGTCGGAGCGCGCGATCCGGTCGCCGCTCGCGGAGCTGGGCTGGCGCAAGGCCGACATCCGGCGCGCCGCGCGCGAGCTCGACCTGCCGGTGTGGGACGCTCCCGCCGCGCCCTGTCTCGCCAGCCGCATCCGCTACGGACTCGAAGTGACTCCCGGTCGCCTGCTCCAGGTGGAGCGGGGCGAGGCCTGGCTGCGATCCCTTGGTGTGACTGGAGACCTGCGCGTGCGTCATCACGGTGACACGGCTCGAATCGAGGTCGAACCGCGGTGGTTCGCGACCCTCGACGCCGAATGGAGTGCTGTGGAGCGCGAATTCCAGTCCCTGGGCTTCGCACAGGTCGTACGCGACGCCCGCGGGTATCGCCGCGGCTCGCTGCTCGCGATCGTGGAGCCCGCCTGATGCGGCTGTTCGCGGCGATTCCACTTCCGGGTAGTGCGCAGGAGGCCGCGGCCCGAAAGCTCCGCGAGCTCCGCAGCCTCGAGTGGCCGGTGCGCTGGGTCCACGAGGAAGGGCTTCATCTCACGCTCAAGTTTTTCGGCGAGGTGGCACCGGACCGGCTCGAGACCATCGTCGAGATGCTGGGCTACTGCGTCGACGGGATGATGCCGATGACGCTCGCGGTGAGTGGCGGAGGCGCGTTTCCGTTTCCGTCCAAGCCGAGAATTCTCCGTCTCGACATCGAGGCGGGTTCGGACCTCGAGCTGCTGCAGGACCGGATCGAGCGGGGCGGGGAACGAATCGGCTTTCCTCCCGAAGGCCGTCCCTTCCATCCCCACATCACCCTCGGCCGGGTGCGCGAGGGGCATCGCCTGCCGCCCGGCGCAGTCGACATGCTCGAGGCCACCAAGCCGCAGCCCGCGTTCGTGGCCGACCGCATCACCCTCTTCGACAGCTCGCCGGGTCCCGGTGGCGCGGTCTACGCGTCGCGCGCGGAATTCAGGTTCAACGGCACGTGAAGCCCAGGATCCTGGTGGTGGATGACGAGCCGGGCGTGCGCGATGCGCTGCGCCAGGTGCTCGACTACGAAGGGC
>DATEOL010000436.1:0-10421 GCA_035274025.1 Gemmatimonadales bacterium
TCCGGCGTAATCGCCCGCCCCAGGGCGGCGCTCACCCCGAGGAGCTGGAACCAGTTCCCCGTGACCATGCGAATCATGCGGCCTTCGGCCTGCGGCGCGCCGGGGGCGCGGATGCCGGCCAGGTTGAGCCGGTCGGCGGCGACTTCGCTGAAGAGATCGGTGCGACGCGCCAGCTCCCGCAACGCGGGGAGCGGCGTGCTGGGGCCCCGCAGGCCGGCGTCGTTACTGCCACCGATGATGACCAGCTCGTGGGGCCGCCGAATTGGCAGCGGCCGCAGCATCAGGGTGTCGACCAGGCTGAACGCGACGGTCGTGGTGGCGATGCCGAAGGCGAGTGATGTCGCCGCGGTCAGCGTGAACACGGGCCGCCGAAGAAGTCCCCGCAGGCCATAGCGGAGATCCTGGGCCAGCTCCGCGACGCTGAACGCGCGGGCGAGGCGGCGGCCCCGCTTCTCCTCCATGCCTTCGAGCTCCGTCGTGAGGCGCTGGCGATCACCGAACCGGCGTTCCGCCTCCCGGCGGGCTTCTTCCTTCGCCATGCCAGCCTCCATCAGGACCCGGGTTCGCTGCTCCACGTGAAAGTCGATCTCGTCCCGGACATCCGGGCGGAAGGCCGAAGTGAGGTAGCGCCAGTAGCGCTCCCAGCGGCCGCGCTCGGTCATGAGGCGAGCGGACCTTCGATGACCTGGAAGACCGCGGCCACGAAGCGACGGAAGTCGGCGACTTCCGTCTTGAGCCGCGCCCGCCCCACAGGGGTCAGGCGATAGAACCGCGCCCGACGATTGTTTTCGGAGATGCCCATCTCGGACTCGATCCAGCCCCGGTCTTCCAGCCGGTAGAGCGCCGGGTAGAGCGAGCCCTCCTCGATCTGGAGGGCCGACCCGGTAGCCGCCTCGATGAAGCGCATGACCGCGAAGCCATGCAGGCGGCCGCGGGTGAGCGAGCGGAGGATCAGGAGGTCGAGCGTGCCGCGGAGGAGCTCGAGGGATTGTCCGGCCATGGCGAGTCTTCCCCAGAAAGTCTAGGGAAGACTCTTGCCACTTACCTAGAATGTCAAGGGGAGGCGGTTGGGGCGGTAGTGGGTCACTTTGGATCGTTACACCGAGTGGGTGGGGTGCGCCCGTGAAAAAGCCATCCGCATAAGTGGTTCGCGTGGCAAGACGGCCTCGTCAAGCGACACTGACTTATGCGGATAGCTTTTTCGAGGGCGCACCCCACCCACTCGATGTAACAATCCAAACTGCCCCGCTACCGGTTGGGGCGGTTGGGACAGTCGGGAACGGCGTCAACCATCTCAACCGCCTCAACCGCCCCAACCGCCGCAACCGCCGCAACCGCCCTAGCGCGACGACGCCGGCACAATCCCCATGAGCCGCAAATAGACAATCATGTTCCCGTAGTGCAGGTTGCTGTGGCCGAGATTCTCGATCTGGGGATCCAGTTTCCCGCCTGAGGCGTTCTTGCAGGCCGTCGCCGCAGCCGCGAGCTGCTTCATCAGCTCGGCCTTGGTGCCCGCCGACTTCTCGGCCTTGTCGCTCCACTCGACCGGGCCCTTCGCCAGGGCGCAGTAGTAGTTGTACCCGTCGATGATGTGGCCCACGAGCTGGGCGAACGTGCGGATCCCTTCGGTCGGCTTGAAGGAGTACTTCTCCGCGGGAACCGATTCCGCCGACTGCTGGATCCAATCCGCCACCTGGGCGAATCCCTTCGTCACGGACGCGGGCGTGCCCTGCGCCGAGACCGTCGTTGCTCCCGCCATGATGCTGACTCCGAGAATGAGTAGAGCGGACCGCATGCCTGCTCCGCGATGAGTGTGAAACGCGAAGCTAAGAATGGGGAGCGTGGCGGGCTATGGAGTTTTCAGAACGCGTACAAGGCGCAGACGGGAGCGATACAGGTCAGACGCGCAACACGTCATCCAGAGGACCCGCACCGCCGGAACCGACCAGCTCGACGGCGTCGTCGAGCCCGCGGCGGAGCCGGGGCCAGGAGACCCGGAGCTTCGCCTGCTCGATTCCGAGCCACTGTCCCTCGTCGTGCTCTTCGCTGAGCCGGAACTCGGCATCCGCCTCTACGACGGCGACAAAGGCGGGAACGAGGGCGACGTAGTCCTGCCGGTGGGAGTAGAAGAGGTCGACCCGGCTCAGGTTGTAAAGACGCGGGGTCTCGAAACCCGCTTCCTCCGCGAGCTCGCGGCGCGCCGCCTGGACCGGGGTCTCGTTCTGGTCGATGTGCCCGTGAATGCATTCCCAGCTTCCCGGCGAACGGCCCCGGTCCGCGCGCCGGAGGACGAGCGCCTCGAGCCCTGCCCTCGAGCGGCGGAGCACGTAGACATCGACCATCGCGACTCGCAGTGGAGTCTGTGAATCCGGTGCTTTCATCTGGGTTGGCCCCGGGCCCGGCATGGCCCGGCCCCTACGGTCAGACGGTCAGACGGTTCAGCGCGCGCTCCGGCGCCGGGAGATTACCGATTCCAGGCGAGCGCTGAGCGCCCGCGCCCTGAATGGCTTGGTCAGGAAGTCGTCGGCGCCCAGCTTGAGCACCCGCACCTCGTTGTCTTCGTCACCCTTGGCGGTGAGCACGATGACCGGGACGGTAGATGTGCCGGGCCGGGAACGGAGGTGCTGCAGCACGCCGTAGCCGTCCATGCCCGGCAGGTTCAGGTCGAGCAGGATGACATCAGGGTTGTGGCGGTCCACCTGCTCCAGTGCCTGCACGCCGTCGGCGGCTTCGACGATGGCGTACCCTTCGCGCTCGAGCAGGTCCTTCATCACGCGGCGAAGCTGATCCTCGTCCTCCACCAGCAGGATGGTCCCCTTCCCGTCGCGCTCACCGAGGTCGAGTGGCTCGTCGATGAGATCGAAGGCGACGTCGTGACCGGGGGCGTGGCCGGCGACCGGCGTTTCGGCAACGGCCTCGGAAGCACCCTTCGCGCCCGGCTTGGCGGGCGGCTCGGCGCGGTTCTTGTCCCGGACAGGGTCGGAGGGAATGTCGGTCACCCGCAGCAGCTCCTCGACCGACGTATTGCCACGCAGCAGGTGACGCAGTCCGCTCTCGAACAGGCTCCGCATTCCCTGCGAGCGCGCCGCGATCGTGATGCGATCGGCGGTCGCTCCGGACCCGATGAGGGCCTCGAGCTCGGGCGTCATCACCATGATCTCGGTGATGGCGAAGCGGCCGCGGAAGCCGGTGTTCGCGCACTCCTTGCAGCCGACTGCCTTGTACAGCGTGATCTTCTCGGGCACGAAGCGCCGCATGTACTGCGGCAGCGGCGTGTCCATCACTTCCTTGCAGACCGGGCAGAGCTGGCGGAGCAGTCGCTGGGCGACGATTCCGCGGAGCGCGGAGGCGATCTTGTACGCCTCCATCCCCATGTCGAGCAGCCGAGTCACGGAATTCGGCGCGTCGTTGGTGTGCAGCGTCGAGAGCACGAGGTGGCCGGTGAGCGCGGCCTGGGTCGCGATCTGGGCGGTCTCCTGGTCGCGGACCTCGCCGACCAGCACCACGTCGGGGTCCTGCCGCAGGATCGAGCGCAGCGCGCTCGCGAACGTGAGCCCCGCCTTCTCGTTCACCTGCACCTGCACGATGTTGGCGCCCAGCCGGTACTCGACCGGGTCCTCCACCGTCACGATGTTCACGCCTTCGTTCTGCACCACACGGAGCGAGGCATACAGCGTGGTGGTCTTGCCCGAGCCCGTGGGCCCGGTGACCAGCACGATGCCTTCCTTGCTGTGCAGCAGCCGCTCGATCGTATCCTGCTCTTCCCGGTCGAAGCCGAGCGAATCGAGCGCGAGCACGGTCGCGCGGGTGTTGAGGATACGGATGACGACCTTTTCGCCCAGCGACGCTGGAAGCGTCGAGATGCGGAGGTCGACCGGGTTGCCGTTCACCGCGACGCGGGCCCGGCCGTCCTGCGGGCGCAACCGGTCGGCGATGTCCATCCCGCCCATGATCTTGATCCGGGAGATGAGCGGGATGCCGGCCGCCCGCGGGATCTTCATGACCTGGCGCAGCACCCCGTCGATGCGGTAGCGCACGACGACGCCACCCTCGACGGGCTCGACGTGGATGTCGCTCGCGCGGCTCGCGACGCCGTCGGCGAGCATCGTGTCGACCAGGCGGATGATCGGGCGCTGCGCCGCCTCGTCGGCGGAGACGAAGTCTTCGTCCTCCTCGGTGAGCGCGGTGACGCTGACTTCGTCCGTCATCCCCTCGAGCAGCTTTGAGACGACGTCTTCCTTCTGGTAGAGCTCGTCGAGCCTCTCGCGAATCCGGTTGGGCGAGCAGATCAGCATCCGCACTTCACGGCCGGTCGCGAAGGCGAGCATCTTCTCGGCGTCCATGTCGAACGGATTCGCGGTCGCGACTTCGAGGAACGAGTCGGTGACGCGGATGGGAAGGATGTTGAATTTGCGGACCAGCGATTCGGGAACTTCCTCCCGGACCGCGGAGTCGACCTGCGACACGTCGGCGATGGCGAGGTGGAAGCGGCGCGCGACGGCACTCAGGATCTGCTCGTCGGTCAGGACCTTCCGCTGGACCAGGGTCTCCCACAGGGAAAGCGGCTCATCGACCTTGATGTCGCGGAGCGCGGCGATGTCGGCCTCCTTGACCAGGGGCTCGACGGTCGGGACCAGCCACTCATCGGCGAACTGCATCGTGTGCAAGCTATCCAGCCTCCCCGAACCGGCGGTAGACCGGGACGGTGCTCAGAGAATTGGCCACCAGGCCGGGGTCGCGTCCACCAGGAGGGCCACTCTTCCGGCCCGCGGGGACCAGCCGGCTTCGACGCGTAACGCGTTGAACAGCAATTCGCTTGCCACCCCCATGACCGGCCGCAGGCCCCCGCTGGCCGTCCACGGAAGGGCTTCCATCGATTCCCCAGACCAGCCCAGAGCCACGAATGGGGCGAGGGTGGCTCCCGCTCCCAGATCCAGGTATTCCCCGATCCTGGGCCCGGGAAGTCGCATGGGGATTCGCCATTCGACCCGGCCGAGTGCCATTTGCCTGCCTCCCCAGGCCCGGTAGGGATCTCCCGGAAGAGTGCCCCGGCCACCGAGGACGAAAGTGCGCCACGCCGGTGGTGTTCCGGTTGTTGCTCCGGCACGGGCGATGACCTGCAGGCTGCCAGCTCCCAGCGGCCAGTTGCCAGCGGCGTCGACGGTGGTTCGGGTGTAGCCTCGATCGTACCCTCCGGCCTCGAATCCCACGCTCAACTTCTTCATGGTGGCAGCGGTCGCGCCCCATCGGCCGTGAACTCCGAGACGCGTGGTCCACACCGATCCGACGCCGAGATCCGGATTGGGATCGAAGGAGCCGCCGGCCGGAGTGGCCGTCACATCGAGGGACCTCGAGTCCTCGAGCGCCGCCTCCCATTCAACCCTGAAAGTCTTGCCTTGCCAGCTGATTCCTCCAGCCACCCGATCGAGCTCGAGCCAGTCGCCGTAGTCGATCCCGGCCTCCTGCGAGCTGACCGAGTTGAGCACTCCACTGATCGTCGGCCACTCGCTCAAATCTCTGACCGACCTTGAAACGTCCATGAACAGGGCGACGGGAGACGGGCGCCAGGCGACTTTCAAGCCTCCGGTCCACCGCTCGTTGCTGGCTCCGTAGCCCACCCGCGGCTCGATCGTGAACAGCCCGCCCGCCAGGTTGAGCTCTGAACCGAGTCCGATGGTGAATCCCTGCACGCTGTTTACCCGGACCAGCTCGCTCAGCGAACCGAGGGCAAGACGCGCCGGCGGCTCCGTCGCACCGGCTTGGCGTGACACCATCTCTCGGAGCTGGCGCCGAAGCTGGTCCATGTCGGGTCGCGCGCCGCCGCCCGCCTTTGAGATCGCGGAATCGAGCGGCAGGGACCACCCCGAATCGGGACCGGCGCGACGAAGACCCCCATAGGGACCCCCCGAGAGCCGGGCGGGCGCGGAAGCAACGGTCAGGTCGTAGTCGCTCACGTCCCAGCGCGCCCGGATGATGGTACGGAAGGGGACCGCGAGCCAGGCCGATCGCCGCCGGATCTCGATCTGCTGCCGCCACGGAAGCCAGAGCGAGCCCTCGAAGAGCGCGCGCTCCAGCACCACGGTGATGTCCTCGAGATCCTCCTGCCGGTACGCGGCGCGGGTGAAGCCGAACCGGAATCGCACCAGGTCGGCCGTCTGACTGTCGAGGAAGAGAGAGCCCGCGACCAGCGGCCCGCGGTCGTCGCGGGGACGAACCAGGACTTCGCGGACGGTGACGCGACTGGTGCCGGCATCGAGGGTAAGAGAATCGCCGATTGCGTAGTCGTAGAGCGCGCGGCCCGCCGGCGAAAGCGGGTGGACCACGTCGCGAACTTCGTCGCCCTCACCCAGGCGGATCGCGTCGCCGAAATCGTCGGTGACGATGCCGAGATGGTCGCGATGGTACGCGATGTCGGTGGGGAGAAACCGGCGGTCGCGCCACGCCGTGATGGTCTGCTTGCTCCGGTTCGGTGCCTCCCAATACACTTCGGCGCGAAGCTCGTCGGCCTTGACGAGTCGCGGCACTGCCGCGGTGTCGTCGCCGACCTGGGCGAGGAAGAGGACCACTCCCTCCGCGCGGCTGGCGTAACGCGCGAGGGCCGCTTCACCGACCCGGCGCCGCTCGATGGCGCGGTCGACGAGATCCAGGGCGACAGGGCTGTTCCAGGCCTGGGCGGCGAGGAGGATTGCCAACACCATGCGGGAAGGTAGGCGGTTGAAGGCGGTCGAGGCGGTTGAGTCGGTTGGGGCGGTTAACGGCATCAACCGCCGTAACCGCTTCACCCACCTCATCGCGATCCTCAGCGCGCTCGTCCTCACGAGTTGCGGCGGTCGCTCCGTTTCTCCCGCCATCGACCCGACGGTCACTCCGCTCTCACCGCCGCTGCCGATCGGCGAGGTCTTCATTCTCGAGTCGTGGGGCCCGGCGCCGAACGACACGGTCGTCACCTGGGCCGCGAGCGACCAGCGCGTCATCGTGCTCCGCCGCGGGCCTCCCGACAACAACCTGTTCAGCCGGATCGTCTTCCCCGCCGGTTCGATCGTCCCCCGGCAGGGAGACTCGGCGACCGTGCGCGTAGGCCTCACGCCGGGACTCTACGGCGTGGACATCACCACCCAGGACTCGGTGAAGGACGGCGCGCAGATCATCTTCAGCTACGCGATCCACTTTGTGGCACCGGCCGCGGCGCGCGAGATCTACGGTTCCGAGATCCGGTTCGAGCGGTTCCTCGGGGTGGGACGCCTCGAGGCCGACAGCATGCTGGTCTTCCTCGACAGCTACCGCCCGGGTTCGGACATGCTCACGTCACCGTTCAAGGGCTCGGGCCGTTACCTCGTCGCGGCGCCGCGCTCGCCGCCGGGGTTCCGTGCGATCTCGTTCTGAATCGTCACATCGTCACATCGTCACAGCGCTCCTCTCGAGCCTTGTGGCACGAGGTGACAATTGAGACGAAGAGACGAAGAGACGATGTAGCGATGAGTCGATGCGACGATAGGACGCTGAGACCAAGCATGGCGACACTCCGGTTCGAACAAACCAACGGCACCCAAAGCTTCCGGCTGGGGCGGGACGCCCGGCTCATCGTGGGCCGCGCTCCGACCGCTGATGTCGTCATCGCCGATCCATCGGTCTCGCGCCGCCATGCCGAGCTGATCGCGGAAGGAACGAGTGATTCGACGACGTTCTCCCTTCGCGACCTCGAGAGCGCGAACGGCACCCTCGTCAATGGAGTGAAGAGCGTGTCCTCGTTCCTGAAGCCGGGGGACATTGTCACCTTCGGGGCAGTGCCCTTCAAGGCCGTCGTGGAAGAGATCGTTGCCACGGCGCCGGAGGAATCGCCCGCGGGCGTCGGCGTACGCGCGCTCACCATCCCGATCAGCCAGGCCAACGAACGGGACGGCCGGACGCTCGCGCGCCTGCTCGGACTCGCGGCCGGCCTCGGGGGCGATGCCGCGCTCGAGGGGCTGCTCGATGGCGTCGCCGAGCTGGCGTTCGATCATGTCGACGCGGACCGCGTGGCCCTGCTGCTCACCGGCAGTGAAGGACTCATCCCCGCCGTCGGGAGGAGCCGGGTGGGGCAGCAGGTTCCGTCGGTTCCGCGCGCGATCGCCGATCGGGCGATCGGGGAGCGGGTCGCGATCATCACCGAGAGCGCGATGGACGACGCGCGATTCCAGAGCGGATCGGTGAAGCTGCAGCAGGTCCGAGGCGCCCTCTGCGTCCCGCTCTTCGCGCCGGGAGGTGAGATCCTTGGGGTGCTCTACGCCGACACGATCACACGCCCCGTTGCCTTCAGCGAGGACGAGGCCCACGCGCTGCAGGCGTTCGCGGGGCTTGCGGCCGTCGTCATCGGACGGGCCCGCTCGGCGGAAGAGGCGCGACGGTCCCACGCGATCCGCGAGTCGTTCGAGCGCTTCTTCGCGCCGAGCGTGGCCGCCGCGATTGCGAGTGCGCCGGAGCGCGCGTCGCTGGGCGGCGCGCGACTTCCGGTCGCCGTTCTCTTCGGCGACATCCGCGGATTTACCCGGCTCGCGGAGTCGGCCAATCCGGAGGAGCTGGCCGCGATTCTCGGCGAGTACTTCGCGGGCATGGTGGACGCCGTCTTCGATCACCAGGGCACGCTCGACAAGTTCACCGGTGACGGATTGATGGCGGTGTGGGGCGCGCCCTTGCCGCAGGACGATGCGGCCGACCGCGCCCTCGGCGCGGCGCGGGCGATGCGGAGCGAGCTCAGCCGCCTCAACGAGGAGCGCCGGGCGCGCAGCAAGCCTCCCATCGAGGCGGGCTTCGGTCTCAGCTACGGGACCGTGTTCGCCGGGAACATCGGGAGCGAACGGCGTCTGGAGTACACGGTGGTAGGCGACGTGGTCAACCTCGCGGCGCGGCTCTGCGAGCTGGCGGGACCGGGCGAGGTCCTCGTCGACGACGTCCTGGCGAGCCAGCTCTCGGTCCCGCGCGGGCTCGAGCCGATCGCGCCGCTCGCCATCCGTGGTCGGGGCGCCGAAGTGCGTGCATTCCGGCTCGCTCCTTGACCCCTCCCGTCCTGCCCCCGCCGCCAGATGAAGCAGTGCGCATGGCCAAGCTCCGGGTCATGCGGCGCTGGGCGACTGGTCTCCTGGTCTTCGCGGCGTTCCTGTTCCTGGTCACCCACCTGTACGAGTCGACCCATCCGTGGATCGGCTTCGTACGCGCGGCGGCCGAGGCCTCACTCGTCGGCGGCCTCGCCGACTGGTTCGCCGTGACGGCGATTTTCCGTCATCCCCTGGGCATCCCGATTCCGCACACGGCGATCGTGCCGTCCCAGAAGGACCGCATCGGGCGAACGCTGGGCAACTTCCTCAAGAACCACTTCCTGACGCGGGATATCATCGCGGCGGAAGTGCGACGGCTGGGTCTCTCCGAGCGCGCGGCGCACTGGCTTCGCGACCCGGAGAACAGCCGGAAGCTCGCCGGACAGCTCGCGGGCGGCCTGGCTCGCGCGATCCAGGCGCTGCCGGAAAAGGAAGTGCGGGCGCTCATCCAGCGAAACGCGCTCGAGCGGGTGCAGAAAACCAGCGTCGCGCCGATCATGGCCAATCTGCTCTCGGTGGTCACGACCGAGAACCGCCACTACGAGCTGCTCGACGAGGTGCTGGACATGATTTCCCGCGCGGTGACCGAGCACCGCGACGCGATCAAGGGCCGGCTCAAGAAGGAAAGCCCGTGGTGGATCCCCAGCCCGGTCGACCAGGCCATCTCGAAGCAGCTGCTCGCCGCGCTGGAGGGAAGCGTCTCGGACGTGCGCGACAATCCCTTCCATCCCATCCGGAGGAGATTCGACCAGGCGGTGGCGCAGTTCATCGAGCGGCTGCGTACGAGTCCCGAGGTCGCCGCCCGCGCGGACGCCCTCAAGGACCAGTTCCTCAACAGCGCGGTGATCGAGGAGTTCGTCGCCGGGCTCTGGGAGTCGATCAAGAGCTCGGCGGCCCGCTACGCGGACGACCCCGAGCACCACCAGCCGGACACGCTGGCCACCGGCATCACGTCGGCGGGAGACTCACTGCTCGCGAATGCCGACCTGCGGGCGGAGCTGGATGCCTTCCTCACCGACCAGATCGCGAACGCGGCGGAAAAGCATCGCGACCAGATCGCCGACCTGGTCGCGCGCACGGTAGCCGCGTGGGACCCCGAAGTCGCCGCAAGGCGCCTGGAGCTCGCGGTGGGCAGCGACCTGCAGTTCATCCGGATCAATGGGACGCTGGTGGGCGGACTGGTAGGCCTGCTACTTCACGCTTTGAAGACCCTTCTATAGGCATTCGTGAGACGTAAGACGTAAGACGTGAGCGGGAAACACCACCGTCTCACGTCTCACCTCTTACGTCTCACCTCTTACGTCTTACGTCTCACCTCTTACGTCTTACGTCTTACGCCTTCGAAGTCAG
>DATEOL010000437.1:0-7618 GCA_035274025.1 Gemmatimonadales bacterium
ATCGGAAGCACGACGAAGACCGTCTACATCACTCCCGTGCGCGCGGCCGATCCGTCATGGGTCAGGACCGACTACGATCGCGCATGGGCGCTATACGTGCAGGGAACGCTCGACAAGGAGGCCTACACCGGCGGGTGCGAGGCGGGCACGCGGATTCAGGAAAACGTCGCGATGAACAAGCGGAAGCAGATGTACGTGAACGACGGCTACACGGTGAAGGACGTGGACTGGGAGTACAAGCCAGGCGCATCACCGCCGCCGCCCGCGACCCCCGCAGCAGCTGCTCCGGCTCCGGCACCGCCCCCTCAGCCGCCATCCGCTCCGCAGGCGCCGGCGAATGCGGCGTATCCCACCAAGGATGGCCTCGGCAGGCCGCTTCCGATGCAGACCTTCTATTGCCAGTACCTTGGCCTCGCGCACGACGCCTCCGGGAAGTATCCCCTCTACCAGAACCAGCTCTTCAGCATGGCCACCAGCCAGGGCGCGGTGCAGAACGGCTGGAAGAAGTACATCGAGACGACCTTTCACCCGGCGTCGGAGGGGAACGCGATGTGCGCGCCCATCCCGGACGATCCGGTGCAGCGGGAAGGCGTGATGAAATCGTTCAACCTGCTCACGCAGCCCGCCACCCAGACTGTGATCAAGGTGACCTGGAAACCGTAAGGAAGTCCGCGATTGCCTTGTTCAGGAACGCCTTGTCGGCGGGACTCGCTCCCGCTCCGGCGGGGTGCCCCCACAAGGAGGGGATCGGGAGCAGCGTCACCTTCGGGATGAACCCCGCCTCATAACGGGCATCGCTGAGCGGGAAGTAGAGGTCGGTCTCCGACGGCATGTAGAGCACCGGTACCTTGATCGCCGCCAGCGCCTTCTCGACCTTGCCGTCGTATCCCTTCGTGCTGCCGACATTGTGCCGTTGCCAGGTCCGGGCCTGGAGAATCATGTCGTTGGCGTCGTTGCGTCCGAAGCCTCTGATGATCCCCTGGCGGAACGTCTCGGCGGAGGTCGTGTCTGAGGGACCACTCTTCCACAGCTCCTGGCGCCACCATTCCTGGGAGAAGAGCCAGGGAACCCAGGCCGCGGCGAACAGCGCCACGCCCTGCTTCGGCTGGGTGGTGTAGTCGCCACCCTTGAACGTGGGATCGAGCTGGATCGACTCGATCCCCGCTTCGAGTCGCACCACTCCGTGGGGCCAGCAGCGCGCCGTGCCGGCGGTCGCGACGATGCGATCGCTGAAATCGGGATAGCTCACCGCCCACTGAAACGCCTGCTCCGCGCCCATCGAAAACCCGATCACGGCCTTGAGGTGCGTGACATGGAGCGAGTCGACCAGCAGCCGGTGGACCGCTTCCACGTTGTCGCGGATCGTGGCGACCGGAAACCGGGGACCATGGAAGGGCTCGGGGGTGTTGCTGGGCGAGGAGGAATTCCCATTGCCGAACAGCTCGGTCGCGACCAGGAAGTATTTCGTGGTATCGAGTGCGAGGCCGGGCCCGATGAGCCACTCGTACCCGTGATGGTCCGCCATGTAATGCGAAGGCAGGAGGATGACGTTGTCCCGCCCCGCGCTGAGGTGGCCGTAGGTCCCGTACACGACCTTGACCTTCGGGACCGTGGCTCCGGTCTCGAACGTGAACTGGTCCAGCACGAAGGTGTGATGCTGGGCGCGGTCCGCTCCCTGGAATACGGTCATCGCAAGCAGGATCGTCAGCAAGGTCGTCACCTCCTCGGCTCGTACCGTGACGCAACTGCCCCGGAGCTGAACTCCGTGCGATCCACGAGTTTCAAATCGATGCGTTGTGACAGCCCGTCGAAAAGCTTTGGCCCGTGGCCCACAACCCTGGGATGGAGGATGAATTCGTACTCATCGATCAATCCAAGATTCGCGAGCGCCAGAGGAAGCGTCACGCCGCCGGTGCCGAGACCATTGCCCGGTTCCTGCTTGAGTCGCTGGACGGCTTCCGCCAGGTCTCCGCGGAGAAGCTCAGCATTCCAGTCGACCTTATCCAGAGTGCTCGAGACGACGTACTTCTTCTTCGCGTCGATCGTGCGGGCGAACGGAACCATCCAGTCAGCCATCCAATCAGGCTTCGCTCCCGTCCAGCGCCAGGCCGACTCCATCATTCCGTAGGTCACTCGACCGAAGATGAGCGCGTCGGCGCGCTCGATGTTCTTCGCAGCGTGGCGATGCAGGTCTTCGTCCGGGACCATGACGCGATGATCAATGCATCCGTCCAGCGTGACGTTGATGGAGTACCGCAGTGGTCGCATCATCGCTTCGGCGGCCCTTCCTTCCACCGGGCCATGAACACGCTATCCCGCGACCGGTCCAGTTGGCGCTCCTGGGTGATCGCGTCCCACATGGTGCCGGATGTCGTTACGCTCGCGACACCGAACTGTACCTTGTTGATGGCTGCGTTCAGCTCCGCGAGGTTGCCCCCCGACACCTCGATCTGGCCCTTGCTCACATCCACGCCGGGGATTCCCGCCAGCGGCTCGAGGGTCTGGGGCCAGACCGGTCGGTAGGCCCCGGTGAGGGGCGGCACCAGCGCCAGGGTCATCGCGCGATCCCGGTTCGCGATGGCGTCCCTTGCCCGGGCGATCAGCTCGGCGCGTACCGCATCCGGGATGCGCAGCTCGACCGACGTCCGGCTCGTGGCGCGTTTCACCTCGACGAAGCCCACCCAGGGCATCCGCTCACGGAGTTGAGCGCCATAGCGATCGTCACCTGATGCAAAGATGATCGGCACGCCGGACCCACCAAACACGAGACCGGTCTGCTCGCTCTCCGAAACAGAGACCCCGTTGATGATCCGCTCGAAACCGAAGCCACCCACGTGCTCGAGGAAACCACCCCGGCCTGGACTCGCGTGGCCCCCCACCAGCACGACGGCATCCCAGTCCCCCCGACCGATTCGCTCGAGAAAGGGAGCACCGTGCTCACTGACTTCCCGGGCTTTCGGATGGAGAAAGGCGGAGGGGAGGTCGGGGGTGTCCTCGCACCCGCTGCCGTGCCTGTCGGCCACATCAACCGATGACACCCGAGCCTGGAAGAGTCCCTCGATGACGGCATTGACGTCGGCGGCGAGCCGGGCTTGCCCGGCGGCGTAGGAGTCGGGATAGCCGCATTCTGTCATCTCCAGGTCATTGAGGCCGCTGAGGCCTTCCATGTCGTAGATGACCAGTATCCGGAGGGGCCCGCGAGCAGGCGAGACGGCATTCCATGTCCAGCCAGGTGGGGCAGCTGATTGGGCGTCAAGGCTGCTCCTGACCAGCAAGAGGCAGAGGCAGGCAAGAAATCCCACCCGTCGCATCATAGACGACCCGCTTCCGCGAAGAGCCGATCCGTGATTCGCTCGAGGGCCACGCCCCCGCGGTTGACGAAGACAATCACCCCGACGCCATCCGACGGACGGAAGGCCATCCCCGTCCGGATACCGGGATCGGCTCCGCCATGTCCCCAGCGAAGGTCACTGGTCACATGGTTGGATCGCCATACGAGTCCCTGGGCGCTGTCGGCAGAGAGCGACGCGGCCGGGGTGAGCATCTGGCGCACCGTCTCGGGTCGAAGAAGTGGCGCGCCCCCGCTCACGTACGCGATCAGGAAGCGAGCCAAGCCGTTGGCGCTGACGCGAAGCGCGCCGTCAGTGTAGTTCGTGAAGTTGTAGCGGCAGAATGCCTGGAACTCGCCGAGACTCGGATGATGCTCCGGCCCGTGGTCGATGAGGCCTTTCTGGCGCGCCTCCGCGATGCTCTTTTCCGTCTTGGGACTGACCGGCGTATAGGTCGAGGCGTGCGTCGCGGGGTCGATGTCCGACCAGAACCAGCCGACGTTCGTGAGACCGAGCGGCTCGAAGATGTGTTTGCGGGTGTAATCCCTGAACGTCTCGCCCGAGACCTTCTCCACGATGTGGCCGAGCAGCCCGAAGCCGATGTTGGAGTACTTCCACGTGGAGCCAGGCTGCCAGTCGCCGAAGTTGTCGGTGGCATTGAACTGCTTGCCCGTCGGCGTGAGGTACTCGCGAAGCCAGTCCCCGAGCGCGGTGGTCGGATCGCCACAGGCGTAACCCGCTTCGTACGCATCGCCATCGATGATGCCGGACCGGTGGGTCAGCAGCAGACGACAGGTGATGGGAATCGTCGGATGCGACGGATGCCTGACATCGAACCCCACGTAGCGGCTCACATCCTGGTCAAGATCGATCTGATTCCGCTCGACCAGCTGCATGACCGCAGTCCCGGTGAAGGTCTTCGAGATCGAGCCGATGTTCTGGATCGTCGCGGCCGGATCCATCTTCCGTCCCGCGCCGATGTCGGCGAATCCGTAGCCGCGCGACCAGGCGATCCGCCCCGACTTGACGACTACCGCCGCGAGTCCCGGGATCGTGTCCTTCGTCATCTCGGCTTCGATGAAGGCATCGAGGTCGTCCCATGTCAGCCTGGGGCGAAGCCCGAGAGCGGCGACACTGCTCAGGACAAAGCTGCGACGGGAGATCGTAAGCATGTGGGTCAAGATAACGCCCGGAGCTCTCCTTGACGGCATAGGAGAGAGTCGCCTAGCTTTCTCCTAACTCGCTTAGGAGAAGCAATGGCGTCAGCGGCACACCTGCTGCCCGGCAACCTCGACCTGATCATCCTGAAGGCGATTTCGCTCGGCGAGGTCCACGGCTATGGCGTCCTGTTGCGGATCGAGCAGATCTCGAACGGCGCCATCCAGGTCCAGCAGGGCGCGCTCTATCCCGCCTTGTATCGGCTGGAGCACAGGGGACTGGTGGCCGGCCGGTGGGCCCCGTCGGCCAACAATCGGCGGGCGCGCTTCTATCAGCTCACCGCCCTCGGTCGCCGGCAATTCGCCCAGGAACAGAACAGCTGGCGCCGCCTCACCGATGCGATTGCGCTCTCCCTCAATGCCACACCGCAGGAAATCTGAGATGGCCGGCTTGCGGGACTGGTTGGCCGGTCTGCCTGCGCGGGCGCGCTCGATGTACCGGGGACTCAAGGATCACGCCCAGGTAGACCGGGAGATGCGAGAGGAGTTCCGCCATCACCTGGCCGAGCGTACCGAAGACTTGATCAGGGCAGGGCTCCTACCCGAGGCGGCCGAGCGGCAGGCGCGACGCGAGTTCGGCCATCAAGGCTCGCATCGAGCGGATGCGCGCGAGGCCATGGGACTCCGGTCCGTCACCCAGCTCCGGGTCTCGTGGCTCGACGTCAAGTCGGCCTTCCGCCTGCTGCGGAAGCATCCGATGCTCAACCTGGCGGCCGTGTTTGCCCTCGCCGTGGGCATTCCGGTGGGCCTTGCGCCGTCGCACGTCGCGCGGGCGCTCGAGGCCCCGCTGCCAGGAGATACCGGCAACCGCCTGCGCGCCATCCGGTACTGGGATCCAGCGTCCTCGACAGTGGCACCGACCTGGGACGGCGACTTCACGTTCTGGGCCCGGGCGCTCCGCAGCTTCTCTTCGCTTGGCGCCTTCCGCACGTCGACATACAACGTCGCCGCGGGGGATGAACGCGCGGCTGCCGCCGCTGCCCCGGTGTCCACGGCGCAGGTCTCCGGATCGGTCTTCCAGATGCTCGAGGCCAGGCCCCTGCTCGGCCGCGTGCTCGACGCGGGCGACTTCGCGGACGGTGCGCCGGACGTGGTCGTCATCGGCCACGGCCTCTGGTCGTCCCGATTCGGGAGTGACTCTGGCGTGCTGGGGCGAAGCATTCGTGTCGGGCGCGCGCTCCACGTCGTCGTGGGCGTGATGCCGGATGGATTCTCGTTCCCTACCAACGAAGCAATCTGGATTCCTCTCCGTCCCCCGGCCGCCGGGGCGAGGATACCGGTACAGGTGCTCGGCCGGCTGGCCGACGGCGTGTCCGTACCTCAGGCGCAGTCGGAGCTGTCGTCACTGGGCCCGCCGCCGCCGACCAGCGCGGTTGGCGGCAGCGACATCCAGGAGCGTGAGCGGCTCGTGGCCGAGGTCGTGCCATTCGGTCTCCTCTATCTGGGCCTTCCCGCAAGTGGGCTCGCCGGCACGCCGGAGTTTCGCTATGTGCAGGCGCTGATGTTCGCGCTGATGCTGGTCGCGGCCGGCAACGTCGCCATGCTGGTGTTCGCGCGCACCGCGACGCGCCTGCGGGAGCTGGCGATCCGCACCGCCCTCGGCGCAAGCCGGGTGCGCATCGTATCGCAGATCTTCGTGGAAACGCTGCTGCTCGCCGTCATCGCCGCGGGAGTCGGCGTGCTCGCCATCGACTGGGCGATCGGTCACGTGAACCTGGCGGCGCTGGCCGGGGAGTCCGCGTTGCCCTACTGGCTCTCGCTCGGCCTCACCCGGGAGACGGTGCTCGCCGCGCTCGGGTTCGCGGCCGTGAGTGCGACTGTTGCGGGGGTCATCCCGTCGATCGCCATCACCGGGCGCGCCATCGCGCAGAACATGCGGAGCGAGCCCCGGGTCCGCTTCGGCAGGCTGACTGCTGCGCTGGTGGTCGCGGACATCGCCGTATCCGTCGCGGCGATCGGGATGGCGTTCGCGGTCACCAGTCACGCCACGGACCTGCAGGCGGCCAATCGCGCGACCGGGATCCCCGCGTCGGAGTATCTCGCGGTCGAGCTGCGCCTGCCGGAGGGGGGAGGGAGCTCACTCGCGACCGACCAGCGCGAGCTCGTCGCCCGACTCCAGCGGGAGCCTGGCGTGAGGCGGGTGGCCGTGAGTGACGTCCTTCCCCGCATGGAGCACCGATCGGTACCCTACGAGCTTGACGCGAACCGGCCTGACGATGCGACGCTTCGCTGGACCCGGCTGGCTCGCGTGGACGTGGATTTCATGCGTGCGCTCGGAACACCGATCCTCAGCGGGCGGGACTTTGTTCGCACTGATGTGGAGGCAGGCTCACGAGTCGCCATCGTGAACACCGCGTTCGTGGAACGTGCGCTCGGTGGCGGCGACCCGATCGGCCGGCGCGTACGTCTTCCCATTCCAACCCAAACCGGCGAGAAGGCGTTCTACGAGATCGTTGGTGTCGTCGGTCCACTGGGGGTGAACGTGGTGAACCCCGACCGGGGCGCGGCCGTCTACCTGCCGGCAGCGCCAGGCGCCATCAACCCGTTGCAGCTTGCGGTACACGCAGTGGTGCCACCCGTCAGCCTGACGGGCCGGGTGCGCGAGCTGGCGATGGCGGTGGATCCGGGCCTCGTGATTGGCAGCGTCGCGGTACTGAGCAACGTGCGGCCGGGCGACTGGTACCTCGTCATGGGGCTCGCCGCCGGGCTCATCGTGCTGGTGGGCGTGCTCATCGCGCTGGCGACCTCCGGCCTCTACGCGATGCTCTCCCTCTCGGTCTCGGAGCGGACGCGGGAGATCGGCATCCGCGCGGCGATCGGCGCACCGCGCCGCGCGCTGCTGCTCACGATCATGAAGCGTTACGTCGTGCTGATCGGTCTCGGCGTTGCGATCGGCCTTCCACTCGCCGCGCGATTCGTGTTCGAGCTGACCGGCACTCCCGACCGCGGCGGGTCCTGGTTCAACTCGATGGCGCTCGCGATCGGTCTCGCCATGGGACTCATCCTGCTTGTGGGCCTGGGTGCTTTCCTCGTGCCTGCGCGACGCATCTTCGCGATCGAGGCGAGTGAGGC
>DATEOL010000438.1:0-3795 GCA_035274025.1 Gemmatimonadales bacterium
TGCCAAATCCCTCAAAACGGTGAGCCGTGAGCCGTGAGACGTGAGACGTGAGACGTGAGACGTGAGACGTGAGACGTGAGACGTGAGGCGTGAGACGTTGCTGAAGATGGCAGGAAATAGTGAGGGACCTCCTCCGGCAGACGGCTGCCGGCTCCCGGCTTACGTCTCACGTCTCACGGCTCACGGCTCACGGCTCACGGCTCACCGTTTTGAGGGATTTGGCAATGAGACCAATCCCCCCGGCCAGGAGGACAAGCATCACCAGGGTGTCGAACAAGCTCGCGGGACCGAAATAGATCCGCATGTTGGTGATGATTCCGGCCAGGATGATCAGCGCCCCGGCCCCGGTCAGGACCCAGGCCGCGACGCTCTTGCCGTTGAAGAACAGCATCCCCACCCCGATGAGCAGCGGCGCCAGGGACAAGCCGAAGGCGCTGTAACCCCAGAGCATCCAGTGACCGCTGCTGACTGTGACGGTGGTGAGCAGGAGGTAGCCGCCCGCGACGACCATCGCGAGGCCGGCGAAGAATGTTCCCAAGCCACCTGGAGTCCCTCCGGCTCCCTGCATATCCCACCTCCGCCTGTCATGGATTGCTGACCGCCCCAGCCGGTGCCGCCTTGCCGGCGTTCAAGTCATTCCAGTTGAGAATGGCATTGAAACCGAGGAAGAACGTCCCCTGCGTCTGCCACCGCCAGAACGGCCGTATCGCGAACATCACGATATGCCCCTGCCCGACTGGCGCGTCCACGACCTGGGCCCGGTTCGTTAGCGCTTCTCCACCCGCCAGGGTTCCCGACAGCAGCATGTCATCGGCGCTGGCGGGGAACTGCATGATCACGCGCGGCCGCGGAGCGGTGGCCATCTGCCGGGCGCCTGGCCCACTCGGGGCCGGCGCCGGCGCGGCCGTCGCCGGCTTCGCGGTCGAGTCCTTCATCCAGGGCGAGAGCTTGAGCTTCGCGGACATCGGCGTCACGTTCTGCCCCGCGGTCGCCCCGCCGGAACCGCCACCGAAGAACGCCGCGAAGGCCGCATTCGGGTTGACGTTGATCACCGGATCCTGATTGAAGTAGACCGGCAGCTGGTTCCCTTCATAGCCGTACATGATGGGGCTGCCCTTGTCGGTGATCATGCCGCGGAGGATGCTGCCCCGCGCGAAGAGCCGGTCCGGCGACTCGATGGTGATCGCCGGGGTGACGCCAAACTCGGGCCACACCGTGACCGTCGAGCCCTCCACGATCAGGGTCCCGCCCTCCTCGACGAATCTGGTGAGCGCGCTGAGCCCCTCCAGCCCCATACCACCGCGAATGTCGTCGCTCTCGTCGAGCGCGCCCAGGTTGGGAGTCGCGTCGGTCTTCTTGTAGGGCAGCTTGGTGTCGCCGACCTTGGGAATCCCGTTCACCTGGGACTGCGGCGTGCCGCCGACGTGCGGATAGACGATCACGTCGTACTTCGCGCGCAGATTTTCACCCGCGAGCTTCTGGTCCGAGAAATAGGTATACGGCACGCCGTAGGTGTCGAGCGCGGCGCGGATCCACCCTTCATCCTGGGTGCGCTGCCAGGCGTGCACGAACCCGATCCTCGGCAGGTCGAGGTCGTGGCTCGCGACCGACGGCTCCGACGCTACGGCCCAGGCCGAGAGTCCATACTGCACCAGCGCCGGCTCGAGCTTCGCGCGATCGGCGTTGGGGATGATGAACGCGCCGGCACGGAACTTCCGCCCCGAGAGGTCGAAGTCCGCCTCCGCGGCCTTCATCTTCAGGTCGGCGAACTTGTAGCGGAAAGCCATCAGGTTGTTGTCGCTGGTGTGATCGACGACCAGCACGCTGCCGGTCCCCTCGATGCCACCCGACGCCCTCGCCTCCTCTGCCAGCAGGGTCATCTTCTGGTCGAGGACGACTTTGTCCTCGATCGGCGTGACCACGACGTTCCGCATCAGCTGGAAGGTCCAGCCGGTGTCGTCGTACGGACGCGGGTTGGCCGGCGGATAGTTCTGCAGCGAGAAGTACATGTCCGCCAGCGTGCGATACGGCTGGTCGCCGCGGACGATCCAGTCACCCGCGCCCACCGTCACGCTGCCCGCGCTGAAGCCCGCATCGGCAACGCTCACCTCGAGCCCCTGGCGACGCAGCTCATTCACCGCGTCCGCCGCGTCGGCCTTCCGGCGCTGCTTCGCCGGGATCACCCAGGCGTAGGTCGGGCCGGTCTTCCCCTTCTCCACCGCGCGCACATTCTTCCGCCAGTAGTTGTCGAGGTACATCTCGCGGTTCTTCGCGACGTGATTGAGCGAGAAGAGCAGCGCCGACTCCTGGATGTTGGTGTTGTTCCGCGGGCCCCACTTGATGAACGGCAGGGGCGGGTTGGGACGAAACCACTCCCGGCTCGTCGTGGTCGCCGGGGGACGGACCTCGTAGTTGTCCGGGCCGTAGCTCTGCACCTCGTAGAACCGCCCGATGGCGTTGTGCGAGTGGGCGATGAAGAACAGGTAGTTCGGGACCCAGCCGTCGTAGAACCCATAGGTCCAGACCCCCGGCACGCCCCGCTTGGTCATCTCCATCACGTCGGTCTTGGCGAGCAGCCACCACTCGTCGATCGTGATAGGGTCGATTGTCTCGTTATATGGTCCGGTGCCGGTCGACGAATAGAGGTAGGTGATCGACTCATGCAGGTCGTGCATGATGGTCGGCTTCCAGTCCAGGAAGTGCCGGGTGACGTTCCGGGTGAGCGCCAGGAACTGCCCCATGCCGTCGCGGTTGTTGTCGTGCGCGACGTACTTGCCCCAGTACATCAGCGGGAGGCGGGTCGCGCCCTGGGGCAGCTTCTTGTTGAAGTAGTAGGTGTCCACCTGCTTCTCGCGGCCATCCACCTCGATGACCGGCGTGATCAGCGTGATGACGTTGTTGCGGATCTGCTGGATGAAGGGCGTCTCCTCCACGACCAGGCGATAGGCCAGCTCCTGCAGCATCTCCGGCCCGCCATTTTCGGGCGAATGCATGCCGCTGGTCACCCAGTACACCGGCTTCGCGGTCTTGATGAGCGCCTCGGCCTGGGCCGGGCTCGTCTTCCGCGGATCGGTCAGCGCCTGCACCATCCCCTTGTAGCGGTCGAGGTCCTTGATGGTCTTTTCGTCCGCGATGGCGAGGACCACCATGTCCCGGCCTTCCTCGGTCTTCCCGATCGACCAGTACCTGGCCCGGGGCGAGGCTTTCGCAATGGCCTCGAGGTAGCGGTGAATGTCCTTCGCGTAGGTGAGCTCGCCCGGGGTGCCCACGATCCGGCCATGGAACTTGAGCGGCGTCGGGACGCTGTTCGAGGCGGGAAGATGGTCCACCAGCTCGGTCGTGATCCGGGGATCCTGCAGGTATTCCTTGATCTTCCTGGTGTATTCCTCGTCCTGTCGCTGCTGGGCCGCGAGGGGACAGACCGCGACGGCCGAGGCGACGGCGAATGCCGAGAGCCGGAACAGCATGGGACCTCCGAATGAAAACTGTTGAGCGGTTGCGGAAGATACGCGATTCAGGGGCGGAGCGTTGTGGTCCTCACCGCGGTCGGGATGTAGTTTCCACGCCATGCGCCAGGGCCTCCTCGCGGCTTCACTGATGACCTTGCACCTGTCACCGGTGGAAGGCCAGGCGCCCTCCAACGTGTGGACCCGCGCGGTCGCACCCGGCCAGGGCACGCCGGCCGGCGCGTGGGCCGTGGGCACCTGGCCCATGGGCGCGGCGCCGACTCCCGGCCCCGGCAACAAACTCTGGATGTTCGCCGACGGCTGGGCCTGGTCCTCTACCGACCAGACC
>DATEOL010000439.1:0-10453 GCA_035274025.1 Gemmatimonadales bacterium
CGAACCCCACCTGGGATGTGCCCGCGAGAAACCTCTCGAATTCCTGTACCGGTAGCCGACCGGCCTCGTTGTAGCACGGGATCACGACCAGGGTATCGACCATTCGCTGCTCTAGGTCCTATGTCGTCTTAGGCTGAGCTAACACTCGGCAGATACGGCTTCGTCGTCACCCAGCCCTGGGGGTACTTCTTGTTCGCGTCCTCATCACTCACGGCGGGAACGATGATCACGTCTTCTCCCTGCTTCCAGTCCACCGGTGTCGACACCTGGTACTCGAACTCGGGCTTGAGATGCGCCGCGCGACCGAGCTCGGTGGTACACACCGGTGTGAAGTCCCTGGGGTGCGAAAACAGCACCGCCCACGAATTTCCTTTCCATTCATGGAAATTGATCGGGCCCTGCGTCGTGTCGGCAGTGAAGCCCGGCGCGACGTCACCCAAGCGAATCGCCATATCCATCCCTTCATCGAAATGCCGTGAGCCGTGAGCCGTGAGCCGTAAGACGGGGTTCCTATACTCCAGATCGTAATATCCTCGTCCTTTTTCCGTCATTCCGCTATCGCCGTAGATTTCGCTTCATGTACGACGTCATCGTCATCGGCGGGGGGCATGCCGGCACCGAGGCCGCCGCGATGGCCGCCCGCCGAGGGGCGCGGACGCTTCTGCTCACCCAGAATCTGGAAACCATCGGCCAGATGTCGTGTAATCCCGCGATCGGCGGGATTGCGAAGGGGACAGTCGCCCGGGAAGTCGACGCCCTGGGCGGGATCATGGGAAGGGCAACCGATCAGGCGCGGATCCAGTTCCGGATGCTCAACCGAAGCAAGGGGCCGGCGGTCTGGTCACCGCGTGCCCAGTGTGATCGGGGGCTGTATCGTCGCGCGGTAAGGTGGTTGCTCGAGCAACTACCACGTTTGGCATTTGCACAGGGTACTGTGGCCCGGCTGGAGACGGTGGGTGGGCGGGCGACGGGTGTAATCACGGTTGATGGTCGTTCGTACGCCGCCCGGGCCATTGTCGTCACAGCCGGCACATTCCTCCGCGGCCGGATTCATATGGGGCTCGACACGGCGATTCCGGCCGGGAGGGCGGGTGATTCCCCGTCGGTCGAACTTGCCGAATACATTGCGGGACAAGGGATTACAACCGAAAGGTTCAAGACTGGAACGCCCCCAAGGATCGACGGGCGCACTGTAGACCTGAGCAAGACCGAGCGGCAGGACGGCGAGGGGGAGTACTGGTTCTCCCATTACGAGCGGATGGCGCATCCCGCCCAGCTCCCTTGTTACCTGACCCACTCCGACGAACGGCTCAAGGACATCATCACTCGGCACCTCAAGGAATCGGCGCTCTACGGAGGGGTGATCAGCGGCCGGGGGCCCAGGTACTGCCCAAGCATCGAGGACAAGATCGTCCGGTTTCCCGAGGCGAGGCGACACCAGGTCTTTCTGGAGCCTGAGGGTCTCGACACGACCGAGATGTATGTGAATGGGCTTTCGACCTCACTCCCCTCGGCCGTCCAGCTGGATTATCTCCGATCCGTCCCCGGACTCGAGTCAGTCGAGATGACGCGCCCCGGGTACGCGATCGAGTACGACTATTTCCCGCCCACTCAGCTCGAATCGACTCTCGAGCTCAAGGGTTTCCCGGGATTGTTCTTCGCCGGCCAGGTGAACGGGACCACGGGCTATGAAGAGGCAGCAGGACAGGGAGTGGTGGCCGGGCTGAACGCCGCGGCGAGGGCGCTGGATCTCGAGCCGGTCGTCTTCAAGCGAGATGAGGCATTCGTGGGAGTGCTGGTGGACGACCTGATCACGCGCGGAGTGGATGAACCGTACCGCCTGTTCACTTCCCGCGCCGAATTCAGGCTCCTGCTCCGGCAGGACAACGCGCTCCGGCGTCTCTATCCCCTGGCTCTAAATCTGGGATTGCTGGCGGAAGCCGAACGAGCAGTCGCCGAGGCACGCCTGGAGGCCGAAGACCGGACGTTGGATCTTGCCCGCTCATCGGTTATCAGGCCGGAGCAGGTCAACGTCCTGCTCGAAGAGCTTGGTCAAAGCCCCCTCGAGGAGCCGGTCCGGGTCGCCGAGCTGGCGCGACGGCCGGGGGTCGCTCTGGGTCAGGCGCTCGCATTGGCTGGCATCGACGTAGGGGATGAGGTCCGTTGGGCCGACGTTGAGCTCAAGTATCAGGGCTACGTCACTCGTGAGGTGGAGGCCGCGAGGCGACTCGCGGAAATGGATTCCTTCACCCTCCCCACTGACTTGGAATATCCCGGTCTCACCACCCTGTCGTTCGAGTCCCGGGAAAAGCTCCATCGAATTCGCCCCGCCACGTTGGGGCAGGCCGGAAGGATCCCTGGGATCTCCCCAGCAGACCTCCAAAACCTCGTGGTCGAGGTAGTCCGCAGACGGGGTGTTTCACGTGAAACGGGGGCGGTTAGGGCGGATAGGGCGGTTGGGACGGATGATTCCTTGGTGGGATAGACGGCAACGCATTACTTTCACTCAGACAAGTCTAGCAGCAAGCAGCTAGCAGCTACTAGCTACGCTGTTTTTAATCGTAACATTATAAGGCGTAGCCTCTTATGGGTAGAGTAATAGCGATCGCCAATCAGAAGGGCGGCGTCGGCAAGACCACGACTGCCGTCAACCTCGCCGCATCTCTCGCCGTCGCCGAGCGACGAACTCTCCTCATGGACGCGGATCCCCAGGGGAACGCGACCAGCGGGGTGGGGGCGAAGCGTGAAGGCGTGCTCACGCTCTACGACATCCTCAACGGTGTGCCCGCCGCGGACGCGATCCAGGCTGACACGGATCTCCCGTATCTGAGTGTCCTCGCGGCGAATCAGGATCTCGTCGGCGCCGAGATCGAGCTGGTGGATCGGCCCGGGCGCGAACGCGTGCTGCGCGAGGCGATCGCTCCGGTGAGGAATGACTACGATGTCGTGCTGGTCGATTGTCCCCCGTCGCTCGGACTCATCACGCTCAACGTGCTCACCGCGTCGGACGCGGTGCTGATCCCGATCCAGTGCGAGTACTACGCGCTCGAAGGCATCTCGCAGCTCATCAACACCATCCGGCTGGTGCAGCAGAATTTCAATCCCGATCTCGTCATCGATGGCGTGTTGCTCACGATGTACGATGCGCGGCTCAACCTCTGTCGCCAGGTCGCGAATGACGCCCGGGACTACTTCGGCGACAAGGTGCTGCGCGCGGTGATCCCGCGAAACGTGCGGCTCGCCGAAGCCCCGAGTTTCGGAAAGCCGGTGCTGCTCTACGACGTGCAGTCGATCGGCTCGAAGAGCTATCTCTCCGCGGCGCAGGAAATGATGAAACGGCTCGATGCCGTGATGGCGGGAGGCCAGTCATGAGCGAAACGAAGCGTCTGGGTCGCGGTCTGGAAGCATTGCTCGGTCCGGTCTCGCGGGAGGCCGCGGTCGCTTCAGGCGCGCTCCGCGAGCTTCCCGTCGGCTCGATCAAGCCCAATCCGTTCCAGCCCCGTCGCGAGTTCGATCCCGCGGCGCTCTCCGAGCTGGCCGCCTCAATCGAAGCCTCGGGCCTCCTGCAGCCGATCATCGTGCGATCGAGCGGGGGTGGTTACGAACTGGTTGCCGGCGAGCGACGCTGGCGCGCCGTACAGCAGCTCGGCTGGACCCGGGTGCCCGCAGTGGTGCGCGACGTCGATGACCGCGCGCTGCTTACGCTCGCATTGATCGAGAACCTGCAACGCGATGACTTGTCGCCCATGGACGAGGCGCGTGGCTACGATCGCCTGCAGAGCGATTTCCAGGTGTCGCAGGCGGAAGTCGCACGACTGGTCGGTCGAAACCGCGCGACCGTGGCGAACAGCCTGCGATTGCTGACCCTCCCCGAGGACGTGCAGCAGCTGCTCGACCGGAAGGCGCTTTCCGAAGGCCATGGCCGCGCGCTGCTTGCGATCGGAGACAACACGGAGATCAGCCGGGTCGCCGCGCTGGTCCTCGAGCGCGGCTGGTCGGTACGGGAGACCGAAGCCCTCGCTCGCGGCGAGGGACCCGCCGTGGTGCAGGTGAAACCCAAGATTCGCCGGGCCCGTCCCCCCGTCAGGGCGCTGCACGCCGAGCAGCGGCGCATCGAGGACGCGTTGCGCCGCCACCTCGGCACCGACGTGAAAGTCACCGCGAAGCGGAAGGGTCGCGGGACGATCACGGTCAGCTACTACTCGAACGACGACATGGCTCGGCTGCTTGAACTGATGCTCGGAAAGCCCTTCGAGTGAACTACGCCTCTACATCAATAGGACACGGGCCGGGCATTGCCCGGCCCCTACGTCTTCTGTTGTTGGTTGTGGCTGCATGCACCAGGGCTCCGGCTAGTGAAGAGTTCCGCGTCGCCCTCGTCACCCCCGGCTCCATCGCGGATGCCTCCTGGAACTCGGGCGCCTATGCGGGACTCATGCAGGTGAAGGACTCCCTCGGGGTTCCGGTCAGTAACGTCGAGGCACGGACACCGGGGGAGCAGGAAGAACAACTTCGCACCTACGCGGCGCAGGGCTACACCGTCATCTTCGGCCATGGATTCGAATTCCAGGATGCCGCCGAGCGGGTCGCGAAGGAGTATCCCAAGGCCGTCTTCGTGATCACGTCGGGGCAACGGGTGAACGGCAATGTGGTGCCGCTCATTTTCAAGCTCTCCGATGCGACCTACCTCGCCGGGATGGTGGCGGGATCGCTGACCAGATCGAACAAGCTCGGCTACGTGGGCGGAATCGAGCTTCCTCCGGTCAAGCTCGCCTACGATGCGTGGGCGGCCGGCGCCAAGTCAGTGAATCCCGCCATCGAGTCGCGTGAGACCTACCTCAACACCTTTGATGACGCCGTCGCCGGCCACGAAGCGGCACTCGCCATGATCCGCCTCGGCGTCGACATGCTGCACCATAACGCGGACCAGGCCGGACTCGGTGTGTTCCAGGCGGCTCGGGAAAGCCAGGGCGTCTACGTGTTTGGATCGAACGCGGACCAGTCTTCCCTCGCGCCAGATCGCGTCGTGGGCTCCGCCGTGATCGACCTGCCGCGTGCGTTCCTGCTGATTTCGCGCGAGGTCAAGGAAGGACGCTTCACGCCGCGAGTCGAGTCGTTCGGGCTCGAGAGCGGTGTCATCAAGTACGTCGCGAATCCCGGGCTCGACTCGATGGTGTCGCCCGAGGTGAAGGCGAAGGTGAAGGCGGCCGAGGATTCGATCATCGCCGGCACGCTGGTGCCGGTCGACCGGTCGAAGGGAAAGATGGCCCAGCAATGACAGGCGGCGGGCCGGCGGGCGGACGGGCAGGCGGGCAGGTTGCCCTCGCTACGGTAGTTCGCTATCTGGACCAACTGCTCCGGATCTCCGAGATCCCGGACTACCCCGATGCCTTCAATGGACTCGAGGTGGAGAACTCCGGGACTGTGGGCAAGATCCTCGCCGCCGTCGACGCTTCGATGGCAACCATAGACGCGGGGCGCGCGGCGCGGGGAGCGAACGGCCCGGCACTCATCATCGTTCACCACGGACTCTTCTGGGATGGTCCAGCACCGGTGACCGGGCGGCGGTATCAACGACTTCGTGCCTTGCTCGAGCACGATGTCGCGCTCTACGCCGCGCACATTCCGCTCGATGTCCATCCGGCGGTCGGCAACAACATCGTCCTCGCGCGCCAGCTTGGGCTCAACGACATGATCCGCTTCGACGACTTCAAGGGCGTCCCCCTTGGCGTGGCCGGAACCCTCGCCATGCCGAGGGAAGAGCTGGTGTCGAAGCTGGGCACCCTGCTCGGGTGCACCCCGCGACTCATTCCGGGAGGACCGCCGGTCACCGCGAAGGTGGGAGTCATCACCGGTGCCGCGGGCGGGCGGGTGCGCGCGGCCAAGGCCGCTGGATGCGATACCTTCATTACAGGTGAGGGCGTGCATCACACCTATTTCGACGCCATGGAATTCGGCATCAACCTCATCTACGCCGGCCATTACGCCACCGAACAAGTGGGTGTCAAGGCGCTGGCCGAGCGGCTGTCGGAAGAATTCGGACTGCCGTGGGAGTTCTTCGATAATCCGACCGGACTGTAAGCCGTGAGTCGTGAGTCGTGAGCCGTGAGCCGTGAGCCGTAAGCCGGAAGCCGCTCTCGAACTCGTCGGGATCAGAAAAAATTTCGGCTCCGTCCAGGCGCTGGGCGGGGCCGATTTCGTTTTGCACCCTGGCACGGTCCACGCGCTCCTGGGGGAGAACGGCGCCGGGAAGTCCACGCTGATGCATGTCGCCTTCGGCATGATCGCCGCGGACGAAGGAGTGATCCGGGTCGATGGACATCCGGTGCGGATCGACTCGCCTCGGGATGCCCGACGGCTCGGCGTGGGGATGGTGCATCAGCACTTCACGTCGGTTCCCGCGCTCACTGTTCGTGAAAATCTTGACCTGGCGGGAGGACGGGAGGACGGGGGGGCGGCAGGGTTCCTTTCAGGTCTCGATCTCGAGGCTCGGGTCGAGGAACTCTCCGTAGGGCAGAAACAGCGGCTCGAGGTTGCCAAAGCGCTCGCCACCGGTGCACGGATCCTTCTTCTGGATGAGCCGACCGCGGTTCTCGTTCCCTCCGAGATCGAGGAATTGCTCCAGGCGGTGAGGGAGTTCGCAGCATCCGGTGGCTCGGCGGTGCTCATCACCCACAAGCTCGACGAGGTCTTTGCGGTGGCGGACGATGTCACCGTGCTCCGGAAGGGTGTGGTCACACTGAGTGGCGCGCTACAGGGAGAAACACGGGAGTCACTCGCGAAGGCGATGATTGGCGAGGCTCCGCCCAGCGCAACCATCTCGCGACTCGCGACTCGTGACTTGCAACTCCCTCCCGCGGTGACAATCCAGGACGCGACCGTTCCGCCGCGTGACGCCCGCAGTCCGGGACTTCGGAAAGCCAGCCTCGTCATCCATCCCGGCGAGATCGTCGGCGTCGCGGCGGTCGAGGGAAACGGGCAGCGGGAGCTGATGCTTGCCGTGGCGGGCATCCTGCACGCAAGCCAGGGAGTGGTGAGTGTCGAACAGCCGACCGCCCTGATTCCAGAGGATCGGGCCACTGAAGGGCTGATCCCGGCGATGAGCGTCGTCGAGAACGTGGTCCTTGGGCGAGGCAAGGACGCCGCATGGTCGCGCGGGGCGTGGCTCGACTGGCAGGCAGCGGAGCGCGTGGGCACGGACATCATGACACGATTCGACGTCCGGGCCCCCGGTCCCCGGGCAGTGATCGCCACGCTGTCCGGGGGGAACCAGCAGAAGCTCGTTCTTGGGCGGGGACTGTCGACCCAGCCCAGGGTACTGGTGGTCGAGAATCCGACTCGCGGGCTCGACCTTCGGGCCACAGCTGAAATGCACCAGCACCTTCGCTCGGCCGCCGCTGGTGGAGTCGCGGTGCTGGTCCATTCGAGCGACCTCGACGAGGTGCTGCTGCTCGCAGACCGGGTTGTTGTGGTGTGTCGCGGTGAGCTGACCGAGCTCTCCCCTCCCTTCGAGCGCGGTCGAGTCGGCCAGGCGATGCTGGGCGTTCCCCCGGCGTGAAATCGCTGCCGAGGTTCCTGCTCCTCACCGGCGGAGCGTTTGTCGCCGGGCTGGCGCTGCTCGGTGTCATCCTCGCGGTGCTGGGTTATGACCCCGGGGCAGCCTTCCGGGCCCTGGTCTCCGGCTCGCTCGGGTCGTGGCACGCGCTCTCCTCCGCGACGCTGGTCCGGGCCACACCGCTCATTCTTCTCGGGCTTGGGTTCTCCCTCGCCTGGCGCGCGGGCGGGCTCAACATCGGGATGGAAGGCCAATTCCTGGCCGGTGCCATCGTGGCGACCTGGATCGGCCTCCATGTGGGTGCTCTTCCTGGTGCGGTCGCCCAGCCACTCGTGCTGCTCGGAGCGGTCGCCGGGGGCGCGGCGTGGATCGCGTTACCGATCTTTCTCAGGCAGCGCTTCGGTGTCTTGGAGGTGATCAGCACCCTCCTGCTCAACTTTGTCGCCGAAGCGCTGGTCAGCTGGATGGTGCTGGGCCCGATGCAGGAGGCGAAGCGGACCTATCCCCAGAGCGACCTGATCGCGGTCTCCGCCCAGCTGGCGCACGTTCCGGGTGGAAGGCTGCATGCGGGATTCGTGATCGTCATCCTCATCGCGATCGGGGCTCATCTGCTTTTCCATCGTACGATGGCGGGCTTCCAGCTTCGCGCCACGGGGTTGGGCCCGGTGGCGGCGCGCCTCTCGGGACGAATTCCGGTGAACCGGGTCATCATACTTGCACTGCTTGGCTCGGGCGCCCTGGCGGGACTCGGCGGGGGAATGGAAGTGAGCGGTGTGACCTACGCGCTCTACCAGAACCTTTCGCCGGGATACGGGTTCACCGCGATTGCCGTCGCGCTCCTCGCGCGGGGTGAGCCGATCGCCATCATCGGGACGGGGCTCCTCTTCGGTGCACTCGAGGCGGGGGCAGGCGCCATGCAGCGCGAGGCGGGGATTCCCGCCGTGGCGGTGGCGATCGTGCAGGCGACAATCATCATCGTGGTCCTGGTGGCCGAGTCGATCGGACGCCGCCGGCTTCGCACGATCTCACCGGCTGGAGCGGCCTGATGGACGAGGTGCTGCTTTCCGGCTTCCTCGCAGCGATGATCCGGGTCTCCACTCCGCTGCTGCTGGCTGCGCTGGGTGAGATGCTGGCTGAGCGCTCCGGCGTCATCAACATCGGAATCGAAGGTGCGATGCTGGCAGGCGCGCTGGGAGGCGCGGTCGGCGCCTCGCATGGGGGTCTGGCTTTCGGGCTGGCTGTAGCGGTCCTGGCCGGAATCGCCGTCGCGGCACTCTTCGCCGCGATTTCGCTGGGCGCGGGGGCCGACCAGATCATCACCGGCACCGCGGTTTCGCTCGCCGCTGTCGGCCTGACCGGCGTGCTCAACCGGAAGGTCTTCGGACCGGGTGGTCCCGGTCTCTCGCTGCCCACGTTTTCCGACGTGGCGATCCCGGGCTTGTCCTCACTCCCCGCCGTCGGACACGGACTCTTTACGCAGCCCATCATCACCTACTTCTCGTGGGTGCTGGTGCCGCTCGCCTGGTGGTTCCTGTTCAAGACCCGCGCTGGACTGGTCCTCAGGGCGACCGGCGAATCGGACACCGCCTCGCGGGCAGCCGGAGTCTCAGTGCGGCGGGTCCAGGGATTTGCTGTGCTGGCCGGTGGCGCGCTCGCTGGCCTGGGCGGTGGCTCGCTGGTTCTGGCTCAGGTCGGGACGTTCGCGGAGGAAATGACGGCAGGTCGCGGTTTCATCGCGATCGCCATCGTGGTGCTGGGGCGCTGGCATCCCCTGTGGGTCTTCGCCGCGGCGTTGCTGTTCGGCGGAGCAACCGCATTGCAGTTTGTCTTCCAGGCGATGGGACTCTCTGTTCCATACCAGCTCTTTCTCATGCTGCCCTACGCGATGGCCCTGGTTGCCCTGACAGGCGGGCTTGGGCGTGCGAGAGCGCCGGCGGGACTGGGGAAAACCATCTAGCGATCGCGCGATCTGGCGATCTGGCGATCGAATGCCTCTGGTCAGACCTTCCTGGTCTTCCATTTTCCTCGACGAAACAGCACCCCGCTGACGACAGCCAGGGTCGAGAACGCCACCGCGATCGCGATGAACACCCCTCTTGGCCCGAAGCCCAGATGGGTGGAGAGCACCAGGGCTAGCGGGATTTCCCAGAACCAGAAGCAGCCGATGTTGATGAGCGTCGGGGTCCAGGTGTCCCCGGCGCCGTTGAAGGACTGCGTGAGCACCATGCCCCAGGCATACATCGGAAATCCGAGTGCGATGATCCGGATCGCTTCGATGCCGTACTCGTCGACCAGCGGACTGTGGCTGAAGGCGCCGATGATGGCTGGAGCGAAGACGAAATAGAGCACCCCCACGCTTCCCAGGAACACGAGGTTGAACCGGCCCGCCAACCACACCGCGGCCTCGGCGCGATCGGGCTTCTTCGCGCCGAGGGCCTGTCCCACCATCGTCGCGGCGGCGTTGCTCAGTCCCCAGGCGGGAAGCAGGGTGAAGAGGATCACCCGAATGGAGATGGTGTAGCCCGCGAGGGCGTCGGACCCGAAGGTCGACAGCACACGCACGAGTCCGATCCAGCTTGCCGTGCTCACCAGGACCTGGAACATGCCGGTCCCCGAGAGCCGGACCAGCTGCCACATGACCGATGGAATGAGCCGAAGGTGGCGGGCGAGGATCCGGACTCGATCGCTCTTGCGGGCGAGGGCATAGAGCTGCACGACCACGCCCATGCTTCGGCCGAAGGTCGTCGCGGTGGCGGCACCGGCCACGCCCATCTCGGGGAAGGGGCCGAGTCCGAAGATGAGGCAGGGGCCGAGGAGGATGTTGATCCCGTTCGCGAACCAGAGCACGCGCATCCCGATCGCCGCATCGACGGCGCCGCGGAAGATCGCATTGATCAG
>DATEOL010000440.1:0-7042 GCA_035274025.1 Gemmatimonadales bacterium
GCCTGCCCGCCGCCGCTCCAGCGCTGCGTCAACCAACAGAATGGTCTGATTGACCGCGAGTCCAATCACCAGGATCAACCCCACCGCGGCCTCCCGGCCGAACGACGTTTTGGTGGCCCAGAAGATTGCCGCGACGCCAGCCACCGAGAGCGGCAGGCTCAGGAAGGTGATGAGCGACGCCCAGACCGAGTCGAACACCAGCGCCACGGCGAGCACCACCAGGGTAAGGCCAGCGGCGAAGACCAGCCAGAGCAGCTTGCCGCTGTCGTCGACTTCCCATTCGAACCTGTCGTCGCCGACGGAATATCCCGGCGGCACCGAGATCGACTTCATGAACGCGTCGTGGGTCCGCTGCGCCAGCTTCGAGGGTCCGCGGAAGTCGTAGCTCACGATGCGGACGTACTGCTGGTCCTCCCGGCTGATCGTGGCGAGACCTTCGCGCTCGCCTACGTACGCGACGTCGCGGACCCGCACCGGTGACGAGGTCCGGTTGGGTACGATCGCGTCCTCGAGCTCGAGCAGGGAGCGCTCCCGCGCGCCCTTCGCCTTGAGGGTGACCACCACCTCGTCGCCTTCGAGCTCGAGCCGCACGCCGCCCTGGGGTCCCCGCACTTCCCGCGCGACCGCGGTGGCGAAATCGGTCGCCGTGATCCCGGCCCTGGACAGGGCGCCGCGGTCGGGCTCGAGCGCCACGCTCACCGCCCGCTCCGCCATCCAGAAGCTGCCGGCGTTGATGTTGACGTTCCGCACCCGCGGGATCGCCTCGAGCCGGTGCTGCAGGTCCATCGCGAGCCGCTCCACGCCTTCGAACGAGAAGCCCAGCAGCTTAATCCGGAAGCCTACGGTTCCACCGCCGCCGCCCGAGGCGAAGCCCTGGCCCCGTCCGAAGACGCTCACTTGCGCGCCACCCACGAGCACCGCGCGCTGGGTCAGCTCGTCCTGCATCATCGCCGGGATGGCGGAGTAGGCTGCGTCCTTGGTGAACAGGACTTCCATCCGCGCGAATCCGCCGCCGTATCCCTGGGCGCGCACTTGTTCGACTCCTTCGCGTCCAACGGCGATCGACTCGAATTCGCGGATCGCGCGATCGAGTCCCTCGGGATCCGATCCGCGCGGGAAGCTCACCCCAACCTGGATCGTGGTGCGTTCGCCGCCGAAGCCCGCGAACGACACCCGCTCGACCCGCGTCGCGAATCCCCAGCTGAGCACGCCCAGCACGATCAGACAGAGCGTGAGGGTCGCGTATCGCCAGCGAATGAGACGGATCAGTGTTCGATCGTAGAAGCGCTGCATCCGGGGCCAGTGTCCCGTCTGCATGCCGTGACCCGCCCCGATCGCGGGGATCATCACCACCGACGCGACCACCGACCAGCCCAGCGCGATCGCGAACGCGGCCGCGAACGGCACGAAGGCGGCCCGGGCGTTCCCCTGCAGGTAGAGGAACGGCAGCAGCACCACCACCGTCGTCAGGGTCGAGCCCGCGACCGCCGCGAGCATGCGCCGGCCCGCCTGGGCCCGCGCCTCCGCGGTGTCGGGCACCAGGCGCAATCGCTCCACCACGATGAGCCCGTCCTTCACCAGCACGCCGATCCCCATGCCGAGTCCGGCGAGGGTTAGGAGGTTGGCCGGGATCTTGAGCAGGTAGAGGCAGAGCGCGGTCCCGGCGATCGAGACCGCGGCGCTTCCCATCACCAGCATCACGCCGCGCGAGGTGCGCAGCGAGATCACCAGCACCAGCATCACGGCGAAGAAGGCAATCGCGCCCCGGATCGCGAGGTCCTGGAGCTCTTTCGCCAGCTCCTTGCTCTCGTCCCACTGCATCCGGAACCTGATCCCGGGCGGGAGCGACGGCTGCAGCTCCTCCAGGGCCTTCCGGATCCGCGCCGTGGTCTTGATCGCGTCCGAACCCGCGAGCCGGCTCACGCTCATCGAGACCGCGGTCTGTCCGTTGAAGCGGTTGAAGCTGCCCCGGGTGTCCTCTTCCTGCCGGATGTCGGCAAGCTCACGCAGCGCGAAGACCCGTCCACCGGGCCCGCGCACCGGAAGCTTGCCCAGGTCTTCCATGACGTTGGGCTGGTCGCGGAGGGTCACCGGCAGTTCCATCGTCCCGCGCTGGTCGAGCCCCAGCGCATCGACCTGCCGGGCATCGCGGACAGCCGCCGCGAGCAACGCCGGTGATACGCCGAGCTGCCGCAGCCTGGTCGGCTCGTAGATCACCGAGATACCGGTCTCGGCGCCGCCCATGGCCGAGACGCCGGAAACGCCTTCTACCGTCTCGAGCCTCGGCTCGATGTCCTCCGTCATGATCTTCGCGAGGGTACCGGGCGTGTACGGTCCGCTCACTGTGTATTCCACCAGGGGCCGCTCGTCGAGATCCTGCGGCACGAAGTTGGACACCGAGGGAGGGACCACGCCGAGGGGAAGCTCGGGGCGGAGCAGCTCGAGCCGCTCGAGGATCGCGAGCCGCGTCATGCCGACGTTGGCGTCCTGGTCGAGATCGACCCGGATCTGGCTGCCGCGGTCGCCCGATTCGCTGCTGGTCTTGCGGACCCCGCGTACCGGCTGGATCGCGGCTTCGATCGGCGAGGTGAGGTACGACTCGATCAGCTCGGCGGACGCGCCGGGCCAGTTGGTCTGGATGGTGAGGCGGGGAAGCTCGACCTGGGTCTTGGTGGCGAGCGGAAGACGGGTGAAGGAGACGGCCCCCGCTACGATGATGGAGAGCGCGAAGGCCCAGATGACGGCGGGTCTTCGTGATGCCCAGGTGATCATGGGCGGTGCGGGAGGGCGGGAGAACGGGAGGAACCCTCTCCCGCCGTCCCGTCCTTACGCCGTTCGAGGACGGCGTAGGCTGTCGGAAGAAGGAAAAAGGTCACCAGGGTCGCGCTGACGGATCCACCGATGACGCCCGCCGCCAGGGGCTGATACAGCTCACCGCCGCTCCCGATCCCAAGGACCAGCGGCAGCACGCCGACGATGGTGGTGATGGAGGTCATCGCGATCGCGCGCAGCCGCTGGCGTCCGCCCAGCAGCACGGCCTCGTCGATGGGATGGCCCAGCTCGCGGAAGCGGCGGATCGCGTCGAGCTTGACGACGGCGTCGTTGTCGGCGATGCCGATCATCACCACCATGCCAATGAGTGACACGGCGTTGAGGCTCTGTCCGGTCATCCAGAGCAGGATGATGCCTCCGGCCGCGGCGAGCGGAACCGTAAGCATCACCAGGATCGGGGTGGTGAACGAGGCGAATTCGCCCGCCAGGACCAGGAAGACGAGGACCACGGACAGGACCGCGACCAGGCCCAGCTCCCTCGTGGTGCGCCGCTGCTCCGCGTCGGCGCCCGAGAGCGTCCAGGTGAGTCCCGATGGCGCTGCCATCGCATTCAGGATCCGTGAGACGTCTTCGGTGGCGCGGGCCGTCCCGCCTTCTTCTACCAGCGCTTCGATCACCGACACCGGCCGCTGGTTCACCCGCACCACTTCGATCGGCGCCGGCTTCTCCTCCACCTGCACCAGCTGACCGACCGGGACGCCCTGCACCGGAGTCGCCAGCGCGGTGGCCAGGTCCTCGTTGGCATTTCCCGCGAAGCGGATGCGGATCGGCGTGCGACGGTCGGTCTCGCGGAAGTCGTTCGCCTTGACCCCGCCCAGTCCGCCGGCCAGCGCGCCGGAGACCGCGCCCACCGTGAGGTTACGCTCCGCGATGCGACGCCGCTCGAGGGTGACTTCCACCGAAGGTTGCGTCCCGCTGAACGCGTCGCGCACGTCCGCCAAGGTCGAAAGCCCGCTGATCGCCTGGCGCGCCGAGTCGGCCCAGCGCGCCGCGATCTCAGGGCGCGGCGCCGACACTTCGACCCGTACCAGGCGTCCTTCGCGGCCGATCAGGCTGCCGAACTCCGACTGTCCGGCGAGATCGAAGGCGAGCGCGCCCTTCGCGAGATCGGGCAGCGCCTGGCGCAGCCGGTCCGCGAACGCGCGGGCGTTGGCCCCGTCGGGAACCGGAATGAGGATCTGGGCGGTGCTGGAGGAGCCAGGCTCCGCCCCGGCAAGGATCTCTTCGTCGGTCGCGGTGCCGATGCGCGCGTAGACGCCCTCACCTTTCAGCTGATGCGCCGCGGCCTCCACCCGCGCAACTTCACGGGTCGTTTCCTCGATTGCCGTTCCGTCACGCAGCTTGAGCGAGGCGACCACGATCCCCTCGTCGACGCTCGGCAGGATCTCGCGGGGGAGTCGTACCGCGATGACCGAGGTGAACACGGTGAGGGCCAGTGAAAGCGTGAACACGGTCTTCGGGTGGGCGAGACTCCACTTCATCCCCGATTCGTAGAACTCGGCCAGGTGGTGCCCAGCGCGATAGAGCGGCGCGAGCATGCCGCCCGTCTGCCCGTCCGCCCGTCCGCCCGCCCGCCTGCCCGCCGGTCCGCCCGTCCGTCGTCCTATCATGAGCACGGGCATCACGGTCAGTGCCAACACCAGCGAGGCCGCCACCGTCGTCACCACCGAGAGTGACAAGTCACGGAACAGCGCCGCGCCCAGTCCTCGCACGAACACGATCGGCCCGAACACCAGCAGTGTCGTGAGTGTCCCCGCGGTGAGCGGGCCCGCGACTTCTTCGGCGGCCTTGAGCGCCGCGTCGAGCTTGGAGAGACCGGTCTCGAGGTAACGTCCGGTCGCCTCCGCCACCACGATCGCGTTGTCCACCAGGAGGCCCACCCCGAGCGCGAGCCCGCCCAGGGACAGGATGTTGATCGTGACGTCGAGCTCCTGCAGGATCACGAGCGCGCTGAGCACCGAGAGCGGTACCATCAAGCCGATCGCGAGCGACGTACGCACGTCACCCAGGAAGAGCAGGATCACGAGGAGCGACAGGATCCCGCCCAGGACGATCTCCTGGCCCAGGTTCGACAGCGCGTCGGTGACGAACTGCGCCTGCGCCGCGACCACCCTGATGGTGATCTCGGGAAATTCGTCGCGAAGCTGCTCGACCACGCCGTACATGTCGCGCGTGACCGTCACTGTGTTGGAGCCCGCGTCCTTGTAGACGACGAGTCCGACCGCGGGCTTGCCATCGAGCCGCGTCAGGGTGAGCGGATCGGCGACTGTCCTTCGCACCGTGGCCAGATCGCGAAGCCGGATGCCGGCGCCGGCCGGACCGATCGGCGTGTCGAGGATCTGCTCCGGATCCCGGAACTCGGTGTACGCCCGCAGCGGCAGCCGGAACTGGCCGCGTCGCACCGTTCCCCCGGGCGAGTTGGCGTTCGCGTCCCGCACCGCGCTCGCGATCTGGTCCGGCGTGATGCCGAGCGCGCGGGCCTTCTCCGGATCGACCTCGACCCGAATCTCTTCTTCCGGCTTGCCCGCGACCGCGACGCTCGCGACCCCGGCCAGCTGCTCCAGCCTGCGCGCGTGCACATCCTCGGCGGTGCGGGAGATCGACTGGAGGTCACTCTTGCCGGAGAGCGCGAGCACCGCGATCGGTCGCTCTCCCGGGTCGCTGGTGAGGAGCGTCGGGCGCTCGGCGCGCTCGGGAAGCTGCGCCCGCGCATTGTCGAGCCGCTCGCGGACGAGGAGCACCGTCTGGGGCATGTCGGTGCCCCAGTTGAAGTGGAGCGTGGTGGTGACTTCCCCGTTCCGGGCCACCGAGCGGACGTCGGCGAGGCCCGGCGTCGACGCGACGGCCTGCTCGATCGGCTCGGCGACCAGTCGCGAGGCTTCGGTCGCCGCCGCGCCCGGGTACACCGTGCGGATCGTGAGGACGGGCAGGGTGATGTCGGGAAGCAGCGACACCGGCAAACGAGTCAGCGAGACCGCGCCCAGCAGCACGATGGCCAGTGTCGCCGCCATCGTGGTGACGGGGCGTTTCAGGGATGCGGAAGCGAGAGACATCAGTTCAGTTCTTGTCCGGCTTCCCGCCGTCCCGCCGTCCCGCCTCCGCCTTTGGCACGACTCGGACGGGAGCGTCGTGGGTCAGGGTGAGATGGCCTTCCACCAGCACTATGTCGCCCGGATTGAGCGGGATCTGGCCCGTCGTGCTGTCCGGAAGCACCTCGGTCTCGATGCCGTTGGTGCGCCCGGGCTGGATGTAGGTCCACTGGGCACGGCCGTCGCGGACCACGAACACGAGCGGCCGGTTGTCGCGCTCGATCACGGCGCGCGCCGGCACGACGATCCGGTCGGAGAGTCGCGTCGCCTCGAGCCGCACGTCGGCGTACATCCCCGGACGCAGGACGCCGTTTCCCTGTACGCGGATGAGCGCGCGTCCCGCGCGGGTCGCGCTGTCGACCAACGGCAATACCGTCGCGATGCGACCGCGCACTGGCCGATCGGGCGCCGCAGCCGTTGTGACCAGGGCCTCGCCGCCGGGGCGAATGAGCGGGAGGTCGTGCTCCAGCACGGCCGCGTCGATGCGCAGGTTCTCGAGATCCACCAGCTTTCCCAGCTCCTGACCGGCGGTGACTCGTTCCCCCGGCGAGATTCGCAGGTCGTCGAGCGTGCCGTCGAAGGGCGCCGTCACGGCCGAACGCTCCCGCTCGTACTTCGCCTTCTCGAGCCGAACCCGGGCCGTTTCCACGCCCGACCGCACCTCGGCGTTCCGGAGCCGCTCGCCGGTGACCGCCTTTCCCGACACCAGGGAATCCGGCAGCGTGTTGTCGAGCAGCTGGAGCTGTGCCTGCCGTAGCGCCGCTTCCGCCTCGGCGACCGCGATATCGAAGGGCCGGGGATCGAGCCTCACGATCGCCTGGCCTTTCTTCACCCGGTCGCCGGCTCGCGCGAGCACTTCGGTGACTTCACCGGCTGCTTCCACCTTGAGCGGAACGACGGCCTCGGAGCGGATCTGCCCGGTGGTGGATACGGTCAGGATGAGATCGCCCTTGCGGACCTCTTCACCGACGACCGGGAGCGAAAGCGATGAGGGAGCCGCGACTGTATCGGCCCCGGCCTCCGTGGAATCCGCGCCGGAAGATGCCGATCCTTTCCCGCAGCCCACGAGGACGATGGCAGCGAAGATCAGATGCCCCGTAGACCGTCGACTGTAGACCGTA
>DATEOL010000441.1:0-3059 GCA_035274025.1 Gemmatimonadales bacterium
TTCGCCCCGGGTGCCCTCGATGGTCACGTCGGCGTACATGCCGCCGATCTCGATGCTCATCGCGGCCGGCACCGTGAGGGTATAGTCGACCACCCCGCCCATCCGCGCGATGCCGCGGCTTCCCTCGGGCGAGAGCCGGAGCGTGGCCTCGCTCAGGTTGATCCGGACCGCGGTACGACTGGAGTGCACGGCCTGGATCCGCACCTGGTTCTTGTCCCACGCCTTGATGATGACCTCCCCCCCTACGTTGTCGAGCTTGAGCCGCGTGGCCGTCGAAACCGTCACGGTGGTGTCGGTGTCGAAGCCACGCTGCTGCTGGAGGGGCATTGCGCTCAGGAGAGCGCCGGCCAACAAAACGGTGATCATTCGTTTCCCTTTCTCACGTTTCCGACGCGGCCCGGATCACGTCCGTGGCCTGGCGAAGGATGTCCAGCTTCCGCCGCATGTTCGCGGCGACCTGCGACCGCAGGTATGCATTGGCGGGATCGGCCGCGATGGCGGAACGCGCTTCGGCGATCGCCCGGTCGATGATCCGCAGATTCTCTTCGATGACCTTCAGGGTCCTGGGGTCGAGCTCGTTCTTGCCCTCGGCGAGGACGCGCTCGAGGTCGCCGACAGCGGCGTCATACACTTCGCCCGCGCGCACTTTGTTCGAGATCGTTGCAAGTTCGGGAGCGGTCGACGGTCTACGGTCGACGGGCGATGTGCTCTGGGCAACCGTCGACGGCCCACCGTCTGTCGACGGTCTACCGTCCACGGTCGACGGGCGCACCGCGAAATACACGCCTCCTCCAACCACTGCAGCGAACGCCACGGACGCGGCGATGAGCTGGCCCAGGCTGAAGCGCCGACGGTCTACGGTCGACGGTCTACGGTCGAATGCCACTTCCTTCTGGCCGCTGATGCCTGCCTGAATCCCGGCCCAGACATCGCGCTTCGGGGCTTCGCCTTCGTAGTACGGCGCAGTGACCACGATAGCCTTGAGATCGTCGAGCACGACGCGGCATGCAGCGCACGCAGCGATGTGCTCATCGATGCGCGCCCGCTCCGACGGAGAAAGCTCTCCATCGAGATAGGCGCTCAGTTGATTGATGATCTCATTGTGCATTGTGTGCCTCTTTCCTTCGCCCGGGCCGGCCGGGCGGGCTGGAAGCCCGCCCCTACAACCGCCCCAACTGCGCCAACCGCCCTACCGGCTCAAAATTCCCCGTAACAGCATCCGCGCCCGGTGCAGCTGTGATCGCGAAGTGCCTGGATCGATCTCCAGCGACTTCCCGATTTCTTCGTGCGTAAACCCTTCCATGTCGTGCAGCACGAAGACCTCTCTCGCTCCGGCGGGGAGCCGTTCGACCGCCGCCTCCAGCGCCACCTTCAGATCGGGTCGTGATACCGGACCCGAGACCGACATCAGCGCTTCTTCGTCTTCCGTGTGGCGGTTGCGGTAGATCACCCGCCGCTGCCGCCGCCGGATCATGTGGTTCACCGCCACCCGGTGGAGCCAGGTCCCGAACTGCGCCTGCCCCGAGTACGTCCCGATCTTCTCCCACACCCGGATGAAGACTTCCTGCACCGCGTCCTCGACCTCGTCGGTGCCCAGGAGCCAGCGCGCCAGCGAGGTCACCCGCCCGAGGTGCGTCCGGTAGAGCCGCTCGAACGCGGCCTCGTCACCCCGGACGGCAGCCGCGACGTCGCTCTGTTCAGCTGATGGCGCCACGGCCACTGCGGTCATCTCCGGTTGCCCCCAATCCGGGATCTTCACTTCCTGACATTGGATACACGGCTCCGTCACGGTGTTGCAACATGGCTCCCTGCCTGATCTAGCGAGCTGGCGAGCTCGCGATCTAGCGGGGAAACAACCCCGATCGCCAGATCGCCAGCTCGCCGAGTCGCCAGACGTCCCAGGGCCCCTTGCCAGGTGCATATCACAGTGATATCATTGCGATATCCAACAGCCTTCGGATCAGGTATGATCAAGGAAATTGACCGTAGGGGCGTCCCGGGCTTCGTCATGCTCGCCGTCATCATCGCCCTCATCGGCCTCGCGGCCCTCGTGTTCATCCGTTCGGTGGACAACCCCGAAAGTCCGCTGGGCATCGTGGCCGGCCTTCTCATTTTTGTCCTCGCCATGGTCGCCGTCGGGGGACTGGTGGTCGTCAACCCCAACGAGGCCCGGGTCCTGATCCTCTTCGGCAACTACGTCGGCTCCCTCACCCGGGACGGTTTCTGGTGGGTCAACCCCTTTGCCGTGAAGAAGCGGGTGTCCCGCCGGGTCCGCAACTTCGAGACGAACAAGCTCAAGGTGAACGACAACCACTCCAACCCGATCGAGATCGCCGCAGTCGTGGTCTGGCGGGTGGTCGACACCGCCGAGGCCCTCTTCGAGGTCGAGGACTATGAGAACTATGTCCACGTCCAGAGTGAGTCCGCGGTCCGGACTCTGGCCTCGCGCTATCCATATGATGCGCACGCCGCGGGGGACGTGGCCCTCTCGAGCCACCAGGTCGAGGTCTCCCGCGACCTGCTGAGCGAAGTGCAGGAGCGGCTGGGGAAGGCGGGTGTCCAAGTCACCGAGGCGCGGATCACCCACCTCGCCTATGCCCCTGAAATTGCCTCCGCCATGCTCCAGCGCCAGCAGGCCAGCGCGATCATCGCCGCCCGCCAGAAGATCGTCGAGGGCGCGGTGGGGATGGTCGAGAACGCGCTCGACCTGCTCTCGACCCGAAACATCGTGCAGCTGGACCCCGAGCGACGCGCAGCCATGGTGAGCAACCTGCTGGTCGTCCTCTGCAGCGAGCGGGGGAGCCAGCCCGTAGTGAACGCGGGGTCCTTGTATTAGGCCATCGCGGGCCAGGCAATGCCCGGCCCCTACAGGCCCTTTCTATGGCTGAACGGAAAGCGTTTCTCCTTCGCCTGGATCCCGCGATCCATGAGGCGCTCCAGCGCTGGGCGAACGACGAGCTGCGCAGCCTGAACGGACAGATCGAATACCTTCTCCGGCAGAGCCTGTTGCAGGCAAGTCGCCTGCGCCAGCCCGCCGGTGCCGACACTGAACCGATGCC
>DATEOL010000442.1:0-4822 GCA_035274025.1 Gemmatimonadales bacterium
TCACGGCTTACGTCTCACGGCTTACGTCTCACGGGCCGGGCCGGGCATTGCCCGGCCCCTACGGAAGTTCGAATACAAACAACGTTCCGCCCGGCGGCGACGGCATGCCTGAACGGGCCAGGATGAAGCTCCCGCCGCAGGCGATCCCGATCTGCTGCTTTCCTTCGATCTGCCAGGTCATCGGCGCCGCGTTGCACCCCGCGCCGGTCCGATACTGCCAGAGATGATTCCCCGTCGTCGCGTCCCAGGCATCGAAGCTGCCGTCGCTTTGCCCGGAGAAGACCAGTCCACCCGCCGTGGCGAGCACGCCCCCGATCAGTGGCAGCGTGGTCTTCTGCTGCCAGGCGACCTTGCCGGTGTTCGGGTCGACCGCGGCCAGGATACCGGCGCCGGCGGCGCTCGACTGGCCCGGAGCGATCGCGAGATCTCCCCCGATGCAGATGTGGCCGGCGGGACAGGTCTCGCCGGCATCCGCCAGGGTGATCATGGGCCAGTCGATCGCGGCCGTATACGTGAAGCGCGTGAGCGGGCTGTACGCACCGGGTGACCAGTTCGTCCCGCCGGCCGATCCGGGAGCCACGAGGATCGAGTCGTGCGCAGTCGGAACCTTGAAGAGATTGCTCTGCGGCACGTACGCGTCGCTCCGGGTGAGCAGCGTTCCCTTCTCCCGGTCGAGCACGTAGAGAAATCCCACCTTGGTGAACACGCCGAGCGCCGGGACCTTCTTCCCCTCGCGCTCCAGGTCGAACAGGAACGGGGGACTCGCGCCGTCGAAGTCCCACACGTCGTGCGGGATCCACTGCCAGCACCAGGCCCGGGTTCCGTCGGCGATGCGGAGCGCGCAGATGCTGGATCCCCAGCGATTGTCACCCGGGCGGGTGACCCCGTTGTAGTCCGGGTTCACGTTGCCGACGGACACGTAGAGCAGTCCTCGCTCCGCGTCGATCGTGGACGGCATCCAGATCGGTCCTCCGCCCCGCTGCCAGCTGTCGGCGTACCTCGCGGAATCGGCCTTCTCCTTCGCGATGTCGCGATTGAGCGAGAGGTCGGTTCCCGGAGCCTTCTCGATCCACTCTCCCCACCAGCCGCCTTCTTCCGGTGACGGAATGGTGTTCCAGGTCCAGAGCGGCTGGCCGGTCTCGGCGTCAAACGCCTTGAAGAAGCCGCGAATGGACCACTCGCCTCCCGACGTCCCGATGAACACCTTGCCGCCGAAGGCCGATGGGGCCGACGTGTTGCCGTAGCCCTGTGACGGGTCCCCGAGCGCCGCTTCCCACGCGATCTCGCCGTTGGACGTCCGGAGTGCGATGAGCCGCGCGTCGAGCGTCGCGAGGAACACCTTGTCGCCCCAGGCCGCCACGCCGCGATTGTTGGGGCCGCAGCAGAAGAGCGCGGTCCCGATGCGGATGCGGGTGTCCCAGATGACCCGGCCGGTCGCCGCATTGAGCTTCACGACGCGCTGGGTCTGCTCCACCATGGGTGTCGAGACGTACATCGCGCCGCCCACCACCAGCGGTGTCGACTGGAACGATTCGGCATAGCCGGACTGCCAGATCCACTTGGGCTTGAGCCGCGCCACGTTGTCGGCGGTGATCTCCTTGAGCGGCGAGAAGCGACGCTGGGTGATGTCGCCACCGTACGTGGGCCATTCGGTCGGATCGCCGCTGTGCCCCGCGCGCAGCATCGAATCCGTCACCGCGATGTCCGCGGGCGGCGTCGTATCGAGGACGATGGCCGGAGCCACCCGGTCGGGCCGGCTTGCGCAGGACGAGAGGAACAGCAGGACTGCGCCACCCAGCAAGCGTCGGCTCATGTGGTAGTGATCCTGGTCCAGGAGTCGGGATCGGTGTCGCCTTCAGTGATGAACAGCAGGACGGTCGAGTCGGGCCCCAGCCCCAGCGCTTCCTTCGCCCCCCGAAGCGCCGCGACACTCGTGAGCGATAGCAGCCCAGCCAGTCCTGAGGCACCGCTTTCCCCGGCAACCACGCGCGGATCGTTGCCTACCGGCCTGGCATAGCGGCGCATCGCCTCCAACGCGAAATCGTCGGTGATACTGAAGTAGAGGTCGGCCCGGTCGCGAATCACCGGCCACGCCGTGAGCGACACTTCACTGCAATTGAGTCCGCCCATGACCGTGTTCTGGCGACCGGTCGACGTCGTCGGCCTCCCATCCGAGCTCTTCGCCGACTCCAGCAGGGGATCGGCCTCGACAGGCTCTACGATGGCGAGGCGTGGCAGCGGGGACTCCGCCGCGAAATGCTCCATCACCGCCGCAGCGAAACCCCCGACACCGGCCTGGGCGATCACCACGTCCGGCGCCACGCCAAGCGCCGCGGACTGCTCCTTCACTTCCTCGAGGATGGTACTGTAGCCCTCGGTGATCCAGAGCGGGATCTCCATGTAGCCGTCGTATCCCACGTCGGCGACCACCTGCCATCCTTCCTTTGCACTCCGCTCGGCGCAGGTGCGCACCGCGTCTTCGTAGGTCCCCTCGAGGAGGACGACCTCGGCGTCTTCGCGACGGATCGCCTCGACCCGACGCGGTGAGGCCTTCGTCGTCATGAAGATCACGGCCTTGAGGCCGAGCTGCCGCGCGGCCCACGCGACGCCGCGGCCGTGATTGCCCTCGGTCGCCGAGGCGACCGTCGAGAGCGGCACACCGGTCCGGCGAATGCGCTCGAGGGCCCACGACGCACCGAGGCCCTTGAACGCCTTGAGGCCGAAACGGTGCCCCTCATCCTTGACGAGGACGTCTTTCACTCCGAGTGCGCGGGCAAGATCCGTCAGTCGATGCAGGGGCGTTGGCGCGTAGCCGGGAAGTGCCCGGTGAAATGCGCGGACTTCCGCCCGCGACGGATGGGCCAGCAGACCCGGCTTCCGGAACCGGCTGATTTCGTACCGCGGCAGGCGTTCGCTCACTCGCACCATCCCTGCGCAGTCGCGGCCAGGACGGCGGCGCAGTCGATCATCGAGTCGACCTCGACGTATTCCTCATCGGCATGGGCACCCGTCCCTCCCGGTCCGAACACCATCGTCTCGATCCCCGCTTCACTGGTGAGCGCGCTGTCCATCCACGGCGTGTCCCCGACGATGAGCGGGGCGCGTCCGAGCATTTGTTGAAACGCTACCGACAAGGTCTTCACCAGACCTGCCTCCCGCGCGACCTCGAACGGTGGCCGCACAAAGAACGATTTTGCAGTCGCCTTGAACGTCGGCTCGCGTGCCGAGAGGCGTTCGATGATGGCATTGATCTCCGCCATCACCTGCGACTCGGTCTCGCCGGGAATCGTGCGGCGCTCGATCTGCAGGGTGCACTTCGGCGAATAGGTGCTGAGGCCCGCGCCGCCATTGAGCAGCGCCGCGTGCAGCGACGGCGGCCCGATGAGTGGATGCGGGGTCCGCGAGCGCAGCTCCCGTTCCAGCTTCGAGAGCTCCGCGAGGAACCATCCCATTCGCATGTTCGCGTCGATCCCGAACTCCACCTTGCTGCCGTGCGCCGCGCGACCCTCGGTCACCACCTCGATCCAGAGGTAGCCCTTGTGTGCCAGGCAGGCGTTGAGGGCGGTCGGCTCGGTGACGATCGCGCCGTCGGTCTTGATGCGGGTGAGGATATCCGCCGTGCCGAGACTGCCGTACTCCTCGTCCGCGACCGCCGCGACGACCACGTCACCACCCAGTCGCTTGCCCGAATCAACGATCGCCTTCACGGCGCCGATCGACGCCGCGAGACTGCCCTTCATGTCGTAGGATCCGCGGCCGTAGAGCCGCCCGTTCCGCAGGTCGGCCGAGAAGGGGTCCGGCATGCCGTCGATGCCGACGGTGTCGTAGTGGGCGTTGAGCATGAGGCTCTTCCCCCCGCCGCTCCCCTGGAGGCGACCGGTCACGCTGATGCGGCCCGGCTCCGGCTCATGGCGCTGGACGTCGAGACCGAGTGCACCGAGCGTCTTCGCGGTGTACTCGGCGACCTCGCGCTCGCCGGGAGCACCAGGAACGAGGACCGGATTGATGGAGTTGATGCGGACCAGGTCCTGGCAGACCCTGACGGTATACTCCCGGTCTATTTGCATTGCATACAATCTATCTGGCGATCCGGTGATCTGGCGATCTCGCGATCGACCGCCAGGGCGTTAGATCGCTGGATCATTAGATCGCTGGATCGCCAGCTGCCAGGATTTCCCCGAGAACCGAAGGGTCAATGTTCCCGCCGGACACCACACAGACCGTGACGCCGCCGACCTGACCGGCGAGCGCTGCCGCGACGCTGGCAGCCCCCGCGCCCTCGGCAATGATCCGATGCCGCGCGGCCAGAAGCCGGATGGCCGATCGAATCTGGTCCAGGGTCACCACCGCGCTCCCCCGGATCAGGTCACGCGCCAGGGGCCACATCGGCTCGAGCAGGCTCTTGCCCCCGATGCCGTCCACGAAGCTCGGCGTGTGGGTCACCGTCATGGGTTTCCCGGCGGCGAGCGACGCGGTGAGGGGCGTCGCAGTCTCGGCTTCGCACCCGATGACTTTCGCGTCGGGGGCGAGCTCGCGGAGGGCGGTCGCGATGCCACAGGAAAGTCCGCCGCCGCCCCAGGGCACCAGCACCGTGTCGATCCTGGCGAGCTTCTCGATCAGTTCGAGTCCAAGCGTCCCGTTGCCCGCGATCACGGCGGGATCGGCGACCGGGTGAATGAAGAGTCCTGGCTTCTCCGGCGGATCCTCACCGGACAGCATGCGCCACCAGCGATCGAACGGGACTCGCTCCACCCGTGCGCCGAGTCGTTCCACCGCGGTCGTCTTCGCGGCCGGGGCATGCTCGGGAACGATCGCGGTCGCG
>DATEOL010000443.1:0-5213 GCA_035274025.1 Gemmatimonadales bacterium
AACGTCAATCGTTAATCGTCAATCGACAATCGTCAATGCCACTGTCCCGGCTCGCATCCATCCCCTCGGTCCCCCTTGGCCATCTCCCCTCGCCGGTCGAGCGGATGGACCGCCTGCGCGACGCCCTGGGCGGCGGACCGGCGCTCTTCGTCAAGCGCGATGACGCGATTCCGTTCGCATTCGGCGGTAACAAGGTGCGAAAGCTGCCCTACGTGATCGCAGAAGCACTCGCCCAGGGGGCGGACACGCTGATCACCTGCGGAGGAGTCCAGTCGAATCATGCCCGCGCGACGACAGCGGCTGCCGTGAAATACGGTCTGGCGCCAGTCCTGGTCGCCAACGGCGCGGCGCCGGACAGAGCATCGGGGAACGCGTTGCTCGACCAGCTGATGGGCGCCGAGGTGCATTACGTGAGCTCGCGTGAGGCGCGCGCACCGGCGATGGCGATGCTTGCGGAAAGCCTCCGGTCCGCGGGCCGCAAGCCGTATGTCGTACCTCTGGGTGCATCCACACCCCTGGGCGCCCTGGGTTACGTCCGCGCCGTAGGCGAGCTGCTGGACCAGGGCGTGCGCCCCGACGTCATCGTGCACGCCTGCTCATCGGGAGGCACCACCGCGGGCCTGGCGGCCGGCTGCACCCTGCACGGCCTCCACACGCGGATCATCGGGGTGAGCGCCGACGATCCCGCGGCTGGTGTGCTGCAGATCGTGCGCGAGACCGTCGCGGGGGTGGGTACGCTGCTCGGGGAGGATGGCCCGGACCTCTCACGTCGGGCTCCGGTCGAGATCGACGACGGCCAGGTCGGCGAAGGGTACGGAATTCCTACCGAGCGGTCACGCGAGGCGCAGCGCCTCGCGGCGACGAAGGAAGCGATCTTCGTCGACCACACCTACACCGCGAAGGCACTCGGAGCGCTGATCGCGTGGGTCCGCGAAGAGCGCTTTCGGGCGTCAGAGACGGTGTTGTTCTGGCATACCGGCGGCCAGGTGGGAATCTTCGCCTAGCGAGGTCGCGAAGGTCTCAAAGGTCTCATGAGACCTTGGAGACCTTGGAGACCTTGGAGACCTGCGAGACTACGGCCGCCGCGGAGTATAGAGAAGGTCATAGTTCACGAACCAGGTCTTTCCGTCGTCACGCGTCGACTCGGAAAATTGCCGCACTGAATCTGCCCCGTATGAAAAGAACGTGAGCCTGGCCCGGATCCGCCTTGTTGTCGGCGCAGTTGGATCCGGCATTTCTCCCTCGTAGTACATGTTCCCGTTCCTTGCTTCACCGTAGTACACGTGCAGCCCGCCTGCCTTGTCGACCCAGGTCTGGTTCCACTTCCCGACGGACGGGTCCCGCATGTTGAAGCTCTGCCCGGTATAGCCCCCGGACAAATACGACTCGAGCACGACGCAGCCGTCATGGATCTTGGTAATCGTATTCCGCGATGGAGTCGCGCCCGGATTGTTGCGCGGACGGACGTCCCAGTCTCCGAGCCAGAAGTCGAATTCCCTGGTATGCGTGTCGTACTGGCAGGGATGCGCGTTTCGGTCCATCGCTGTAAGCACATCCTTATAGCGCGGATCGCTCTTGAGTGGTGCGAGGAACGTGTCGGTATCGGGGGTGAAATTCTGGACCGTGGCACCCGCGGCTGTCGATCGCTCGAGCTGCTTGAACGCCGCATCCTTGTTCCCCGTCACGGCCTCGACCTGCGCGAGGCGGTAGGATGCGGCGAGGATGGGCGTCCCCAGCCTCTCCGCGGTTTCGATATGGGACTTCGCCTCGGCCGCCCGGTTCAGGTTGATCAGCGAGACGCCGAGCCGGAAATGGGGCATCGGCTGGTCGGGGGTTCGCTTCGCCAGGGTGGCATACGCCTCGGCTGCGGTCTTCCAGTCACTGGCGGAGTAGGCCGCCTGGGCCCGCTGCGTGAGGCTGTCAGCCTGCGCTGAAGCGGCGGTTGGGGCGGTCAGGGCGGTAAGGGCGGTTAGGACGGTTAGGGCGGTTAGGACGGCTCGCATGGGGAGACCTTGGAGACCTTGGAGACCTTGGAGACGAAACCCGAATTTCCGCGAGCCCGTCGGGAAAGCATGCAAATCGACCGGACCGTCTTCGAGACGGCCCACGTGACAGTCGGGGCCTTTCGCTGCCCCATCACCTACCCGAGCTTCCGGTACACCGGCCCGACCGAACGACACCTGGTCGTCTTCCCCCGCACCGGTGTCTGGATCCGGCATGCCGGTTCCCGCGCGTTCGCCGCTGATCCGCGGGTGGTGACCATCTACAATGCCGGCCAGGAATACACTCGCGAGCCGATCCATCCCGAGGGCGACCGTTCTGACTGGTTCGCCCTGTCGCCCGAGCTTGCGCGCGAGGCCGCGGGGGTCGACTCCGACCGGCCATTCCATTTCGAGTTCGCCGAATCCGATCCGCGGCTCTATTGCCGGCAGCGGATGTTCTTCGATCGCCTCGAGGCGGGTGTCTTCGATCCCCTCGAGGCGGAAGAGGAGGTGCTCGCGATCGTGACCGCGGTGCTGCGACGCGCGAGGTGCAGCTCCACGGACCGCGAACGACCGAGCGCGACCCACCGCGATCTCGCCGAGCACGCGCGGGCCGAGCTGGTGCGCACGGCAACCCTCGCGCTCTCCCTGGGTGACCTCGCGGCACGGGTCGGCGCGTCCCCCTGGCACCTCTGTCGCGTCTTTCGTGCGGTGACGGGCTCGTCGCTCCACGCCTTCCGCATGGACCTCCGGCTCCGGCTCGCACTCGAGCGCCTCGAGGATCCCCGCGCCGATCTCTCCCGCCTGGCCTTCGAGCTTGGGTTCTCCAGTCACAGTCATTTCACGTCGGCGATGCGCTCGCGACTCGGCCGGACGCCATCCGCGTTCCGCCACACGCTCGCCGCACGACGCCACCCGTCCGCCCGGCTGTACAGGTAGTCGAACGTCGTGCGCCAGCTCTTGCCCCCGTCGGTCGAGCGCTCGCCGTGCTGCCGCACCTTGCCGCCGGATTGCGCGGACACGGTATACCGCCCGAGCGCGGGGGTGGTACCGGAAATCTTCCAGCGATAAATGACCGCGCCGTCCTTCGCTTCGCCTTCCATGTCGACGGTCCGGCCCGAGGTGTCGGTCCAGAGCTGTCGCCAGGCGCCGAGCGATGGGTCATACGCGTGGTGCCCGACGCCGCGAAAGGTCGAGCCGTTCGGGCCGGGACTCTCCCACCGCTCGAGCAAGCCGCAGCCGCCGGCGATGCGGGTGATCTCGTTCTTCCCTGCCGGCGTGCCGGCAGGATCAGTGACGGTCCAGTTCCCGACCCAGAAGTCGAGCGCTCGACGGGGCACTGCTGCACAGGGCGGGCTGATCGGCTCCGACTGAGCCATGAGTGTCGGGGCCGTAAACAGACCAATGACCAGCGGCAGACGCATGGCTCAGTCTCACCAATCGAGGGAGGGGGCGCTATCAGATTTGTGCTCGGGCCACAGGGGTTGGTGGCATGGAGACACAGCAATGGCAGATCGCAGGTTGCCTATCAGCGATTTCAGAAGTGAATCAACTTCTCCTTCCGAGCTCTGCAAGCTGCGATCTGCCTTCGCTGTGTCCTGCGCCACGGCGCCATTCCCTGCATCGATGGTTGGCTACCTCAAATGAGGGCTCATAGGATTAGGCCCATGCGACGGATGACTCTACCGAGGGTGCTTCTGATCGGGGCGACCGTATTGGGTGTCCTGGTGAGCGCCCAGCACTGGGCCGTCATGCAGCTCGACAACGTGCCCACCGACTGGAAAACCGTGGCGCACGCGCTGCGCAAGGAGCTGCCATTCTGGTACCTCTGGGTCCTGCTCGCGCCCATCGTGGTCATCGCGGTCCGGAAGGTCCCGCTCATCCGCGGCCGCCTCACCTGGGCGATCCCCGCGCACGTGCTGATCGCCCTCGTCACGGTGCTGATCCACGCGGCACTCCAGCTCTTCATCTATCGCGAGACCGGATTCCCGACCCAGCCTGGATCGTTCTGGAGCATCTATCGCGGCGCGATCCTCTTCCGCGTCACCCTCGGCCTCCTGGGCTACACCCTTCTCTTCGCCGTCGTCATGGCCGCCGAGTACTACGACCGCTTCCGCGAGCGTGAGCGCGCCGCCGCGGCCTTGAGCGTGCAGCTCGCCGAGGCGCGGCTTGCTGCGCTCCGGATGCAGCTCAATCCGCACTTCCTGTTCAACACGCTCAATACCGTCGCCATGCAGGTGCGGCGCGGCGAGAACACCGACGCGGTGCGGATGCTCGCGGGACTGAGCGACATCCTGCGCCACGTGCTGGAGGATTCACCGCCCCAGGAAGTGACGGTGCGGCAGGAGCTGGCCTTCATCGATCGCTATCTCGCGATCGAGCGGAGCCGTTTCGGCGACCGGCTTCGGGTGACGGTGGACGTGGAGCCCGATGCGCTCGACGCGCTGGTCCCCAACCTGGTGCTGCAGCCGCTGGTCGAGAACGCGATCCGTCACGGCATCGGGAAGCGTGCGGCAGCGGGCAAGCTCGACATTCGGGTGCAGCATCGCGCCGGGATGCTCGAGCTGGCCGTGCAGGACGACGGACCGGGACTCGACGACGAGTCCGATTCGGTGACGCCGGCGACCGGGATTCCGCTCAGCTCCGGTGGAATAGGTCTTCGCAACACCGCGAGCCGACTTCAGGCGCTGTACGGCGAAGCGGGGAAATTCACGTTGGAGAGCTCACCGGAAGGCGGAGCTATCGCGCGCGTCGTGTTACCATGGCATCTCATGCGATCGGCTGAGACGATTGAGACGATTGAGGCGACTGAGACGATTGAGACGATCGTATGAGCGCCCGACTGCGTGTCCTCGTGGTCGACGATGAGCCCTTGGCGCGGGCCGGCATCGTGTCGCTTCTCGCCCGCGACACCGAGCTCGAGGTCGCGGGGGAACGCGGTGACGGCCGCTCGGCGGTCGAGGCGATCCGCGAGCTCAAGCCCGACCTCGTGCTGCTCGACGTCCAGATGCCCGAAATGGACGGCTTCGAGGTGATCGCGGAGGTCGGCGCCGAGCAGATGCCGCCGGTGGTCTTCATCACCGCGTGGGACCAGTTCGCGGTGCGCGCCTTCGAGGTCCACGCGCTCGACTACCTCCTCAAGCCGTTCGATGATGACCGCTTTGCAGCGGCGATCGATCGGGTCAAGCGGGCCGCGCGGGCGGGCAACACGGGCGAGCTCGCCGAGCGGCT
>DATEOL010000444.1:0-4871 GCA_035274025.1 Gemmatimonadales bacterium
ACCCAGCTCCCTCGGATGGACATCTTCTCGATAGTCACGTTGGCGTGGTTGCCGAGACCACCCAGCCATATGGGCGGGCCAGAATATGGAGGTAGAAAGACCGCCGGGGCGGTTACCTGCCCCGTCTTCTGGCATCCCCCAGCCGCGATGCGGCCAAGATCATCCACGTCGGCCCGAGCCCCGCATGGTATCGGAAGCAGGTTGCCGATCCAACCCCCGCCGGTCTGGCGCCTCCAGTAGTTTCCGCCCGATCCGACGACCAAGTCGCCCGCGCTGTTAATCCCTGTCGCGTTGGTAGCAGCCCCGGGAAAGTACGCGATCGACCATCCGCCGCGGCCGTCAGGCTCCCAGATTGCAGCTCGACCGTTCGAGCTTCCGACCGCAATTCCCGTTGGCGTGAGGTCCTCAACGACACCGCCGCCATCGAGTGCGAGGGAGGGGAGGACTATGCGCTGCCACTCAGTCAGGTCCCTGTACCAGAGCCGCGGCTTCCCGGCGCTGCCATGCTTGCCGACGGGGATGAATTCCTGACCGCCGATGTAAACCGCCGCTCCGGATATCGGATCGGACGCAATGGCGCGAGCAAGGCCGCCGACCGCTGTCGGGTCGTCGGGCAAGGGATTTTCGTGCCAGACTCCGGAGACCTGAGTCCATACCGGGATCACGCCAATCTGAGGATACTCGAATCCAGTCATCGTGATACCGGCTTCGTCGATGGCCCAGACGCCACCTCCGTCGGGGGGCATCTGCGGGAGGAGCACGAGGCCGGTTGATGAGGTCCAGTAGGCTGGGAATTCCAAGCCGACTCCCAACATGCCCTGCTCATTGACGCCGCGCAGGATGGAGGTGCCGTCGATCGGGGTGGCCTGCGTCACCTCGAACAGCTCGGTGCCGATCCCACCCTTCCGCCCTCCTCGGATAATCGCGATGTCGTAGAATGCGACCTCCGCGTCATTGGCGATGTTGATTGTAGCATCGAGCGTGCTCGAATTGACGAACGCGGTCGACACAACGGTGATCTTGGGGTCTGCGACCCCATTGCGCTCCCAGGACGCCTGATCGCCGGAGGCGAAGCCGGATCCCTTGATCGTGACGCGCTTGCTGACCTCGCCCTCGTGCGCGTAGCCTGGATCGGCCGAGGTAACTATGATGCCACCGCCCCCCTTCGCGGCCTCGAGGACTGGCGCAACCAGCGGATCCTGTTCGACGCACCCGCCCAGCGCTCCGCCCGTCAACCCGACCCAGAGAAACCGCCGGAATGCAATGGAAATGCCGCGTACGGTCATGGAGTCCGCCTTGGATTCGCCGGTACGGAAAGGAGGGCCTTCGAGAGGGGGACGGATGCAGTGATCCCTGATTTCGGGGATTCCCCGAAGCGGCCCTCGCCGCTCAGGATGTATCCGGCCCAGTAGAACGGATTCGAGTACGCCGGATCGGCGATCATCTCCCGCTGAGCCTGGGCCAGTGCGAGGCTCGCCCCCCCCCGCTGAAGCCAGGTATAGAACCGGGCGGCAAAGGCTGCGGCCCCTCCGTCGCGGATGCGCCACAGCGTCGAGATCACGTTGTCCGCGCCGGCCGACAGGACCGCCTGCGCCAGAGTCAAATCCGCCGTGCCGCGAATCGGGTCGTCCGCCCAGGCTTGGCCTGCCCCCGTTTCACACCCGGACAGGAACACGAGGGGGCTCCGGATCGTTAGACCCATCAGCTCGTGGACTTCGAGTCGGCCGTCGTTGTCAGCGCCCGTGAGCCGGCCCGGCGGGGACAACTCGATCCGAGAGAACATCGGATTGCGAACGTTGAGGGTGCCGTGGGTCGCTACGTGCACCGGACCACTGCCGCCGAGGGCCGCACGGATCGCTTGCTCGGTTGCCTCCCGACCGAACAGGGTCCCGGCCCCCGAGCGGGCGGCACCGAACGCACGCACCTCGCCTGCGCTGGCTGGGAGCTTGTGCGGGAAGGGCGCCAGTCCCACTCCAGCCTCGTCCTTAAGCGATCGGCCAGTCACGCTGTTTCGGAGCGCGCTGAGCGACGCTGCCGACGGAAGGTGACTGAGCGCAAAGTCCTCCACGAGGAACCGTCCGGTCTCTGCATCGTGCAGCGCCGCGAACGGGACCTGCCCCAGGATCCCATGTGGCACCAGGAGAATCCGACGGTGCCCGGCGATCAGCCCGTGTTCGCGGACCGGCGCAACGAGGATCGCTTCCAGTGCCTGCGCCACTGGGAGGCCCGATCTCCAATTCCCTTGGGCGTTGCTCCACAAATCGCGAAGGAGTTCGATCCGGTGCCGCAGCACTGCCACATCGAGCCGCCGCTCCACTACACGGAATTGGTCGCGACCCACGACGAATACAATGAGCCGCTCGGATGTGAGGAAGTACTCGAGAAGCACTTCGTCGAGCGTCAACGCGGCCTGGACTTCCGCCAGCCGTGGGGGCCTGGCCCCCAGCAGGGAAGACGCCCGCGACCCGTCTCGCGCCGTTCTCGTCGCCAGGGCCTCATACTCGGTGCGCGCGGCGGCAAGCTGCTGGTCGAGCAGGAGTGCGGCGGAGTCTCGTGTCACGCCTCGCTCACGGGGAGTGGTCGGCTCGACCTCCCGGAGCCGTCTCATGAGAAGGTCGATACGCCGGAGGAGCTCGTCTCCCCGTCGGAGGTCGGGCTCAGGACCGGTGGTGCGCACCGCCGAGAAGTGTTCGAGAAGTCCGCGACTTCGGGCACCATCGGCAACAGCGAATGCGTCGTCATTACGCCCCAGCCGGAGGAGAGTCACGACCAGCTCACCGTAAACGTCCGCCCGGTCGGTAATCAGCGTCCGCCGGAGGATCTCCGAGCCCATGTTGCCGCGTTGCCGCTCAATGGCCTGGACCGCTCGTCGCCCGAGCACCACCGCCGAATCCGGGCGCCTCAGCTTGTTCGCGGCGCGTGCGGCCACGGCAAAAAGCTGCCATTCGGCCCAGAGGTCGCCGGGGCCGAGAGTTGGTGCCGCCGCGTTGACGAGTCCCAGGGCACGAGTTGCATCACCGCGGCGCTCTGCTGCCCGCGCATCGGCTACCGTCATCGTCAAGCGTGTGATGCGGGTGTCGAGCCTCGCCACGATGCGCCTGGCCTCCATGAGGTGGCGCTCCGCGTCGGCTGGCCGTGTCGAGTCCAACTCGGTCAACAGCAACAGATCATCGAGCTGCTCCAGTGCCTCCCCGGACCGCACGTGCAGGCGCAGGGCCTCCTCAGCGTCTAACCGCGCTCGCCGGGGGTTCCCCAAGGCCAGGTACGCGGAGGCCGCGCCCCGGAGGATCGCACCACGCATGCCTTCGTACCGCGCCGCGCGAAGCAGGCTGTCCGCCTGCTCGTAGTAGCGAAGCGCCCGACGCCAGTCACCTGCCTCACTGTGAAGTCCGGCGATGAGGCGGAGGTTGTCAGCCACTTCTCCTGCCAGCTCGAGCTCTCGTGCCAGCGAGAGTGCCGAATCCAGGAGGGCGAGGGCTCGGTTGTATTCACCCGCTAACTCCCAGGCGCTGGCGAGCTGTCCCAGCGCGAATTGCTCTCCGGTGCGATTGCCGCTGGCACGGTAAATGACCAGCGCCGTGTCCAGTCGAGCGATCGCAGTGGGAGCATCTCCCTCCCAGACGTCCAGCATGGCTTCGTTGAGGACGCCGTTGCCCTCGTAGCGAGGGTTCCCGAGACGCTGGCCAGCCGAGCGCAACTCACGGTATGCGGCCCGGGCGCGGGTATGTTCGCCAAGACTCGCGAGTGGGAGGCCAAGGTTGCCAGCCGCCCTCGCGATCGCGGCGGGATCGTCTGCGGATCGGGCAGTCAGGAGTGCTCGCTCGAAGAGGGCAACGGCTTCGGTGTGCCGGCCTTCGTCCCTTGCCACCAAGCCGAGCGCGTTGAGGGATCGCGAGAGCGTCACGTCCCTAATCGAGAGACGGGCCTTGAGGCCAATGTCCTCCTCCAGGACGCGGCGGCTTTCAGGCAGGTTCCCCAATCGATACCAGGCGAGCCCGAGCTCGGTGAGGAATCGCGCCTGCAGCAGGGTGTCTCCGGCCGTGCGGGCACGCGCAAGACCGCTCAAAAAGATCACGCGCGCGCTGTCGTACTGCTGGGCCTGATAGAGGGAATCGCCCAACCTGAGTGAGGGATCCTCTCGGGCCCGGTGCAGTGGACGATCCCCTGACGTGCACGCGGCGAGGAGGAGCAGACCCCCAAGCCTGCGCCGATGGATCACGGAACAACCTGGAACTGTCGGACACCTGAGCTGGCGGATCGCCCGTCGGCGACGGCATCGACCCGCCAGAAGTAGAGTTTCCCCGTCACGAGGGCAACCGTACCCGGGACCGAGACCGCGGTGTCGGTCGTCTCTAGATGCCACAGCGGCTCGCCTGATTCGGTGAGGATGGTTACTTGGTAGCTCTCGCCTGGACGCGACCGCCAACCGAGCAGGAGCGCATCCCGCCTGACGCTGGTCCCGTTCGCCGGCGCCGTGACCGCGATCCGGGGCAGGGATTCGCTCAGGCCACTCGGTCGCTCGCTCTCGCTCAAAGACGCGCCGCCCCGGGGCCGGACAAGTACGACCAGCGCCAAGCCAGCCGCGCACGCGGCGGGGATGATCCAGCGCTGTCGCCACCGGGCCGGCTTCACCGCGGGGGAGGGCCGGTCGGCGGCAAGCTCCATGACGGCGATGAGTTCGGCCCGACACTCGGGGCAGTGTTCGAGGTGACGCTCCATGCCGGCGCGCGCGGGAGCATCCAGGTTGTCATCCAGGTACCCCGCGATTTCGCGCTCGGTCAGGTGGTTTAGCGTCGTCATATCTCCGCGAGTTCTTGAAAGCGTCCTTCTCTTCCGAAGACGGATGCCAGGAGGTGTACTTGCGCCTACCC
>DATEOL010000445.1:0-9258 GCA_035274025.1 Gemmatimonadales bacterium
CGTCATTCACGACCAGGCGGGCCTACGCCTCGGTATTCCTGGTCGGCCTCTTCATCATCACCGCCCCCTTTACGGCGGGCATGGCGGAGGAGATGAAGGGCGCGGCAGGGCAATGGATGTCCCTCTTCAATCTCACCAACATCCCGGTCTTCGTGAACGACATGATCTTCGGGCAGGTCAGCGATGTCACCGAAGACGCGCCGGCGCGCACCTTGCCAGCGTGGATTCTCGTGACCTGGTATCTCGTCTGGACCGCCGGACCCGGCGCGCTCCTCTGGTGGCGCTATCGGAGGCTCACGCCATGACGGCTCCCGTGATTCGGGTCGACGGCGTGTCCCGCTGGTTCGGGAGCGTCGTCGCGGTGAGTGACATCAGCTTCGATGTCCATCCGGGCATCACCGGTCTCCTGGGCCCGAACGGCGCGGGGAAGACCACCCTCCTCCGGATGATGACCGGCCTGGCCGATACCTCGACGGGCACGGTCACGGTGTTCGGCGAGAAGGTGCGCGACAACCCGCCGCTCTATCGCCGGCTCGGCGTGATGTCGGAGCACGAGACCGTGTACGGGTTCATGAAGGGCCGTGAATTCGTGCGGATGATGGCGAAGCTCCGCGGAGTCGCCGATGTCGAGGCGGCGGTCGACCGCGCCATCGAGCTGGTCGACCTGGCCGACGCGCAGCACCGCCCGATGGAGACGTACTCCCGTGGCATGCGGCAGCGCATGCGCCTCGCCGGAACGCTGGTCCACGATCCCGAGATCCTGATCCTCGACGAGCCCCTCAACGGTGCGGATCCCAGGCAACGGGTGCACTTCAAGCACCTGCTCCACCAGCTCGCGGCCGACGGGAGGACGATCGTCCTCTCTTCCCACATCCTGGAAGAAGTGGAGGAGCTCGCCGACACAGTGCTCCTCATCGTGAACGGCAAGCTTGCCGCGTCGGGTGGCTTTCGCGCGATCCGTGCCGCGCTCAATCAGCGGCCCTATCACGTGCGGGTGGTCTGCGACGCGCCGCGGAAGCTCGCGTCCGAAGTCCTGCGGCTGCCCTCGGTGGACGCGTTGAACGTGGACCCGGACGGCGCCATCGTGGTGTTGAGCCGGAACGTGGTCGACCTCCAGGTCGAGCTGCCCCGGATTGCCCAGGCGCAGCAGGTCCGGCTCAAGCGCGTCGAGCCGCTCGATGATTCGCTGGAAAGCGTCTTCGGCTACCTGGTGGAGGGCTGATCGATGGGTTCCGTATACCTCCTCACCCTGCGGCAGCTTTCGGGCCGCTGGCGCATCGTCATCATGACCGTGCTGGCCGCGATGCCGGCGCTGATCGCGCTCGTGATGCTCAACTCGAACGAGGCGCCATCGGTGCGCGACTTCGAGACGGCCATCCTGAGCGCGATGCTCGCCGGATCGATCACGCCGATGGTGGTGCTCGCCATCGCGGGGTCCGCGTTCGCCAACGAGGTCGAGGACAAGACCCTCGCCAACCTCTCGTTCGCGCCGATCCCGCGCTGGCAGATCGTGGTCCCCAAGCTCCTCGCCACGATCACCATCGCGGCGCCGTTCATCTTCCTCTCCGCCTTCATCAGCAGCTACGTCGGGTTCCTGGCGGACATGCGGGCGGTCGTCGCGGTGACCGTCGCTGCCGTGGCCGGGGTGGCGCTCTACGCCTCGGCGTTCGTCTGGCTTGGCCTGGTGACGACCCAGGCGATCGGCATCGGGCTGCTCTACATCGTCGTCTGGGAAGGATTCTTCTCGGGGTTCGTGGAAGGCGTGCGGCTCCTGAGCATCCGGCACTACGCCATCGCGCTGATGCACGGGATCGATCCCCGGCGATTCGCCGGCTCCGGGCACCTGAGCCTCGGCCTGGCGCTCCTGGTGTCGGTCATCGTCTTCGGCGGGTTCCTGTACCTGTCGATCCAACGGCTTCGCCGGATGGACATTCCCTGACGGTCTACGGTCTACGGTCTACGGCCTACAGTCTACCGTCGACCGTCGACCTATCTTTCCCGGATGCCGGGGCTCCTCCATGATCGCTATTCCCTGACTCGCGAATTGGGCCGAGGCGGGATGGCTGTCGTCTGGCTGGCCCGCGACGAAAAGCACGACCGCGACGTCGCCATCAAGATCATGCACCAGGAGATCGCGGCTGCCCTGGGCGGCGAGCGCTTCGCCCGGGAAGTCGCGACCCTGGCCCAGCTCCAGCATCCCCACATCGTAGGACTCATCGATTCGGGTGAGACGGCTGACAGTCCGCCCCGTCCCTTCTTCGTCATGCCGTTCGTCGAGGGCGAAACGCTCCGCGGCCGGCTCGAGCGCGAGAGCCAGCTCCCCATCCCCGACGCGCTGCGCCTCGCGCGGCAGATGGCCGAGGCACTGAACTTCGCCCATTCACGTGGCGTGGTCCACCGCGACATCAAGCCGGAGAACGTGCTGCTGCTCAACGGCCACGCGATGGTGGCCGATTTCGGCATCGCGAGGGCACTGCGCGCCGCGGGAGGCGAGCGGCTCACCATGGCGGGTGCCGCGCTCGGCACCCCGGCGTACATGAGCCCGGAGCAGGCCGGAGGCGATGAGATCGACGCGCGGAGCGACCAGTACAGCCTCGCCTGCGTCCTCTACGAGATGCTGGCCGGGACGCCGCCGTTCGTGGCCGCGAGCCAGGCCCAGCTGATCGCGCGGCACCTGCTCGATCCGGTCCCCCCGCTCACCACGGTCCGGCAGGGTATCTCCCAGGGAATCACCCGCGTCATCAGCCGCGCGCTCTCCAAGACGCCTGCCGATCGCTTTCCCGATCTTGCCACGTTCATCTCGGCGCTCGATGCGCCCGACGTCGTGGCCGCGGCTGGCCCGTCCGTGCTGGTGCTGCCCTTCACCAACGCCAGTCCCGATCCCGACACCGACTATTTCGCCGACGGCCTCACCGAGGAAGTGATCGCCGACCTCACTAACGTGCGCGCGGTGCGGGTGATCTCCACCAACTCCGCGATGCGCCTCAAGGGAACCAGCAAGGACGTGCGCGTCCTGGGCCGTGAGCTCGACGTGCGCTTTGTCCTGAGCGGCAGCGTGCGACGCGCAGGCGAGCAGCTCCGCATCACCGCGCATCTGGCCGAGACGGCGGATGAGCGCCAGGTGTGGGCGGGACGGTTCGGAGGAATGGTGGGCGAGGTGTTCGCGCTTCAGGAGCGGCTCGCGCGTGAAATTGTGGCCGCGCTGCGCGTCACCCTGACGCCCGAGGAAGAGACCCAGCTGGCCACTCGTGGCGCCGACGACTTCCTCGAGTTCGAGGGCCAGCGCGAGGCGACACTCGACCGGCTCGACGACTACCTTCGCCACCTCCAGGCCTACCAGAAGGTGCGCCAGGAGATCTACCGCTTCACCGATACCTCGGTGAACCAGGCGGTGCGGCTCGCGCGGGAGGGCATCGTGACGCTGGGTGCGAGCGAGCTGCTGCTTTCGGCACTCTGCCACGCGCTGATCGGCCGGGAATGGATCGGACTGGACCAGGATCTCTCCGAGGCCGATGACGTCGTCGCCGCGATCTTCCAGCGCTGGCCCGACTCGGCGTACGGCCATCTTCTGCGGGGCGCGATCCTGTATCGCCGCGGCGACCCGGCCGGTGCCGTCGAATCCCTCGAGACTGCGCGGGTGACGCGGCCCAACGATCCCGATGTGCTGATCTACCTCAGCCTGGTCTACTGGATGCTGGGCCGCTTCGACCCGGCCCTCGAGTCGATCACCCAGGCGCTCGCGGTCGACCCGCTCAATCCGGTCAACTGGAACATGAGCGGCCAGGTCCGCTGGTTCGCGGGAGACCTCCCTGCCGCGATCGGCGATTTCCATCGTGGCGTCGCTCTCGGGAATGACACCCCGATGTGTCACACGTCCCTGGCGGCGGCGCTCATGATCGATGGCAAGGACGACGAGGCCGGCGTGATCTTCACGGACCTGCTGCGGCGATTCCCCGACGATCCCTACGTCCTCATCTGGCGGCTGGTCTGGCTGGCCCGGAAGGGGGATGCGGACGCGGTCCGCTTCGGATTCACACCGGAGGTCGAGGCCCTCGCGCGGGTGGACGAGGGGTGCACCTACATGGCGGCGGCCGCCAACGCCATCGTGGGGAACAGGGATGAGGCGCTGCGGTGGTTCAAGCACATGATACGCGATCGTGGTTTCGTGGCGTGGCCCTACTTTGCGGAGCGCGATCCATTCCTAGCCCGGCTTCATGAGGATCCCGCCTATCAATCGCTGCTGGCCGAGATGCGGGCAAAGTGGGAACCGGGTGCTTGATGAGCTGAATTCAGCCCTGGCGGGTCGCTACACGGTCGAGAAGGAATCGGCCGCGGCGGCATGGCCTCCGTCTGGCTCGCGGACGATCTCCGGCACGACCGCAAGGTCGCCATCAAGGTCCTGCATCCCAGCCTGGCCGGCCAGATCGGCGTCGATCGTTTCCTGCGCGAGATCCGCGTCACCGCGAAGCTGAGTCACCAGTGATGTGGCAACGGCAACTGGTCGCGATAGGCCCGCCGCATCGGGAATCGCTTGCTTCCTTTGAGCCGAAAAAGCAGAGGTCAGACGGTCAGACGGTCAGACGGTCATCAGTTCGCCGCCTTCACCTCTTCCTTCCGCAGCAGGTCGTTCCAGTTGAGGATCGAGTTGAACACCATGTTGAACTCCCCGTGGTTCTGCCAGCGATAGATCGGGTTGTTCGCGAACAGGATCACGCGACCCTTCCCGTGATACGCCTCCGGTACGTCCACCGCGAAGGGCCGCCGCTTGAGCGAATCGGCGCCCGTCATGTTGCCTGACAGCACCGACGCCTCGCCCCCCACATAGCGTCCCAGCACGTTGTCCTCGTCCGCGATACCAACCCGCAGCGGCTGGCCACCGACGTACTTGATCGGCAGCTTGCCGGGCAGGTACCCGTAGAACACCGGGTGATCCTTTTTCACGATCTCACCCTCGACCAGCGGCCGCTGTGCGGTGACGCCGCCCATGGTCACCTTCTCGACCGTGCCGGCCCAGCCGAACTCGATAGGCAACCTCGCCGCGTCGCCGATCGCGATCATCGTCCCGCCGCCCTCAAGGAACGCCGCGAACGCGTCCACGCCGGCCTGGCCGAACCCGCCGGTGATGTCCGCGGTCTCGCCGTACATGCCGAGGAACTTGTACTTCTCGCTCTTCTGGTAGGGGACCGGCTTCTCGTTGGCCTGCTGCATGACGGTGGTCTTGCTCAGGTTCTGCTCCGCCATGAGGATCAGGTCGTACTTGTTCTTGAGTCCGCCGGCGATGACCTGCTCCTTGTAGATCAGGTCGTACGGAATCCCGAACGCGTCGAAGGTGAGCCGGTACCAGCCGAGACTCTGGGTGCCGCCCCAGGAGGAGTAGATCGCGATGCGCGGGAGGTCGGCGTCGTGCTTCGGCACCGACGGCAGCTCCTTGAGGGCGACCGCGGTGAGCCCGAGCGACTCCACCGCGGAACGGATCGCCGCGGCGTGCGAAGTTCCCGGGATCACGAACGACCCGGCCGGGAACTCGGTGCCTTCCGCCGTGAAGCTCTTCTCCGCAATCTGCATCGCGACGTCCTTCAGCTTGTACCTGAGGCTGACCATGTTGTTCGAGCCCAGGTGCGCGATCGCGATCCCCGCCGTGCCTGTCCCTGTGACGCTTCCTACAGCCACGGCCTTGTCGACCAGGTTGGTCGGAACGGCCAGGATCGAGGAGTCCGCGACTTCGATCACGCGAACATTCATCGCGAGGCCCATGGTCCAGCCGCTGTCGTCGTAGGTCGTGAGCCGCGCGTCCGGGTAGTTCTGCTTCTCGAGCAGGTTCTTCGCGAGCCGACCGTATGGCTGGTCGCGCTTGATGACGTACGACCCAGCCGGCCAGGTCGAGTCACCCACCTTTACGGGCCTGGTCGCGATGCCGATCTCGATCCGCTGGGTCCGGAGGATGTTCACCAGCTCCGCTGCCCGCGTCATGTCGCGCTGCACCGGGATCACGTAGCCGTAGGGCGGCTTCGTCTTGCCATCCTCGATCGCATTCTTCGTCCTGGTGGAGAAGTTCTCCAGGACCTGCTGCGGGAAGGTGGCCGCGAGCTGCAGCGCCGAGATGACGCCAGTCTGCATGTAATTGGTGTTGGCGCGCCGAGTGTAGAGCGCCGAATCCTTGGGGCCGATCGGGATACCGCGATACCACTCGCGATCCTGCCCGCCGCCGCGACCGGTCGGGACTGGCGGGCGAGGCGGGCTGGCAGGCGGAGGGACAGCGACAGCCTTCGTGGTCGAGTCTTTCTTCGTCGAATCAACCTTCGGCTTGGGATTGAGGATCTCCGCCACCCGAGCCGAATCCAGGTCACGCCCCGAATTCGTCTCGTACATCTTCATCATGCCATTGTGGTTGTACGCCAGCGATCCCAGATAGCCCGGCGACCACCCGTCCATGAACGCGTGGGTGTACACCCCCGGCATCCCGTAACGCGTCATCTGCGACAGCTCCCAGTTCGCGAACCAGGGCAGCTCGGTGAAAAGCAGGGGATCGAGGTTGGGGTTCTGGGGCGCGCCGCCGCTATAGGTATAGAGGAGCGGCAGCGACTCGTGGAGGTCGTGCATGATCGGTGGATGCGCCGTGAAGTACCAGTCACCCAGCGCCCGCATCTGCGCCACCACGAGGTTGATGTCGCGGTTGTTGTCGTGGTACACGTACTTGCCCCAGTAGGGCACCGGGGGGATCATCTTCCGTGCCCGCGCCCGCATGAAGGCACTGTCGGCCCGTTCGGCGGCCGTCGGTGGCGTTTGCGGGCTCTCCAGCTTGAGGTCGAGGTTGCGATAGAACCAGTCGACGTTCCGGTCGCGCCCATCGGCGTCGGCCGCCGGCGTGATCGACACGACCAGGTTGTTCCGGATGGTGCTGATGATCGGCGAGGTCTCGGTCGCGAGCCGGTAGGCCAGCTCCATCAGCATCTCCGAAGGGCCGGTCTCGCCGCTGTGCAGGCCGCCCATCAGGTGATAGTGCGGGATCGTGTTCCGGATGACGTCGGCGACCTGGGCGTCGGTCTTCCCCCGCGGATCGGCGATGATCGCGAGGTTGGCCTTGTTCTGGTCGAGCTTCGCGAGGTTGGCTTCGGAGGAGATCCAGATGACGACCAGCTCGCGGTTCTCATCGGAGCGGCCGATCGTCTCCACCCGTACGCGAGGCGTCGCCGCGGCCAGCGCGCGATAGTAGCGGAGCTGGTCGGCGTAGTACGTCAGCGTCTTCGGCCGGCCGATGTAGTAGCCGAGGACATCCTTGGGCGAGGGAACCCCGGCGACGACGGGAAGGTGATCGACCAGCGGACTCCCCAGTCGCGGATTGGGAAGCCACTCGCGGTAGACCCGGGCGAAGGAGGTGTCCTGCTGCTGATTCGGGTCGCGGGTGCCGGTCTGGGCCGCTGCGGTCGTCGCGATGCCGAGCGTGGTCGCAAGAAGGAAGACCGTCTTCGCGGTCATGGAATCCTCGGAGTTGCGTTCGTGAAAGCAGGAAAATAGTCGGTCAGACGGTCAGGCAGTCAGACTGTTGGACCGATGCTCGCCAAGATACGTTCCGAGGCAGGGGATTGTTGGCCTCCTTCACCCTGGAGAGATGCGCAGTGATCCTCTTGTCGGCCTTGCTCCTGCAGGCGCCCGTCATCGACTCCAGCATCCTCGTTTCGACCCGGCCGGCCCGGCCGTACGTGGAGTACGGGAACGGGACCAACTACCTCAATTTCGATTTCCTCCTGGAGAACACCGGCGGCGATCAGCGCGACCTTCGCCGCATCACCCTTTCCGTCCTCGATGCGCGCGGTCGCCTGCTCCATCGCCAGTTCATCTCGGCGGAAGGCGCGGCGGATCCCGCGATGCAGACGATCAGGAGGCGAGCCATTCCACCCGGCGGCTCGCTCGCGCTCTTCAATCCGTTCTACGCGCTGCCCTCGCACCTGACTCTGCAGCGGCTCCGTTTCGAGTTCGCCTTCGAGACCAGCGGCCTCAGTCCGGTCAGGGTCGCGACCATCGATGTGTCTCCCGTCGCGGGGCGCCCCCTCACACGCCTCACCCTGCCACTCGACGGGCCTGCCATCGTGTACGATGGACACGACTTCTACTCCCATCACCGCCGCATCCCGATCGACAACGAGTTCGTGAAGCAAACCGGGCTGAGCGCAAACCCGGTCCGCTACGCGAACGACTGGTCGCCGGTGGGTCCGGATGGAAAGCTGAGCCGGGGGTCACTCGAGGCCATCATGGAGTGGTACGGGTACGGCGCCAGGGTTCACGCGCCTGCGACCGGCGTGGTGGTGTCCGTCGCCAACGATGTGGCCGACAATCGCGTCGAGGAGGGACGTCTCCGGGTGCCGGATGAGGCGCCCAGCGACGAGCTCAAGGCCGCGCTCGGCAATCACCTGATCATCCGGCATCGTCCTGACGAGTACACGCTGCTGGCACACCTGCGTGCCGGTAGCGTCCGCGCCGCGGTGGGGGATACGGTTCACGCCGGAGACGTGGTCGGCGAAATCGGGTTCAGTGGCGACACCGGTTTTCACGTCCATCTGCACCAGATGCTGATCAGCGGCCCGACATTCAGCGCGGAGGGACTGCCGTCCTACTTCGATGGGGTGCAGCGGATCATCATGGGCGCGACGCCGACGCCGATCGGTCCGGTGCAGAGCGGCGTCCGGCTCGACACCGGCGACCTGGTCCAGCGCGCGACGCGACCTTGAGACTTACCGATTTGCCTGGACCACCACCACGTCGGCATCGGCCTCGTTGAGGTTCCGGATCCGATAGCGCACTCCGGCCGGGATGAACGACCATGCGCCGGGCTGGTCCAATTCCGCAGGACCCGCTGCCGATTCCCGTTCGATCTGCACGCGCCCCGCTCCCGGCAAAAGGACCACGGTGGGCATCGGCGACAAGTGCCATTCGGGTGTGCCGTGACTGGTGACCGGCAGCTTCGCCGCCGCGTACCAGGGGGACGAATGCACCATGGTTCCCGGTGGCGCGCCATTCTGCCGCACGCTCCCTCCGGAGCCGTTGGTGATCGCGATGAGCCGGAACAGCCGGTCGCCCACATTTTTCACCCGATGGGTGAGGGGCTTCTGCGCGTAGGACGTATCGGACGCCACGACGAGGCCCTCGAACCGCGAGCGGTCGGTCGGTTTGACGCCCAGCCATTCCTGGCCCAGGATCTGGGTGTCGGTGGGCGAGACCGAGATCGGTACGTAGAGGATCGCCGTGTCGTGGGTGTGGAAG
>DATEOL010000446.1:0-27572 GCA_035274025.1 Gemmatimonadales bacterium
CCTTGTCGAGCGAGGCGAACATCGGCATCCAGCCGAAATTGATCGAGAGCGCCATGGCGCCCCCCTCGACCGAGCCCCAGAAGATCCGCCGGCCCGGCACCCGGCCCACGTTGCCGCCCGCGGCCTGCGGGATCGCGGCGATGTGATTCGGGTGGTGACTCTGGGCCGCGATGATCTGGCCTTCACCGAGATAGGAACAGCCGATCGTCCCGACCTTCCCGGTCGACCACGGCTGGGTCGACAGCCAGGTGAACATCTCGGGCCAGTCGGTCACGTCCCCTTCATAGACCTTGTACGACCCCTCGGAGGAGAACTTGCCGCGCACGTCCTGAATCGCGACGGCATAGCCCTGGCCGGCGAAGAAGTTCCCGTACGCGGTCGCGCCGCGATACGCGTTCTTGTTGTAGGGAAGCCGGATCAGGATCGTGGGAAGCGCGCCGGAGAGCCCCCGCGGCCGGTAGATGTCGGTCGCGAGCTTGACGCCGTCCTTCATCGGGATCATGACGTCCTTCTCGATGTCGACTTCGTACTTCGGCGCCGGTCCGGGATACCGAGGCTCGGCCGGTGCCTGCGCGACGGCCGGAGAGCAAAGGGCACTGAGCACAGAGCACAGGAGAAAGGTGCGCACGGTCGAGTCCATGTCTTTGGAGTCACAGAAAGTAGTGGTCACGCGGCCGGTTTGCCCGCTACCTTGGGGATCCCTACGGAGGTAACCGTGCGAAAGCTTCGGACCGCAATGGTCATCAGTTCGGTGCTCTGTGCTCCCGGCTCGGTGCTCCACGCCCAGACCACAGCGATCACCAACGTGACCGTGATCGACATGACCGGCGCGGCGCCCAAGGCCGGGCAGACTGTCGTCATTCGCGGCAATCGCATCGCTTCGGTGGGGATAGTCAAGGCGCCCGCGGGGGCGCGCGTGATCGACGGGCGCGGGAAGTTCCTGATTCCAGGCCTCTGGGACATGCACGTTCACCTGACCATCCCTGGTGGCGAGACCATTCTCTCGGTCTACGTCGCCAACGGCGTCACCGGCGTCAGGGACATGAACGACAGCCTGGAAATCGTCCGGGCGTGGCAGCCACGGATCGCCAGCGGCTCCTTGATCGGTCCGCGGATCGTGGCATCGGGACCATACCTGGAAGGCGGCCGGGTCCCGATTCCCTACCTGCTCGTGAGGACGCCGGAGCAGGGCAGGGCCGCGGTCGATTCCCTCGCGAAGCTCGGTGTCGATTTCGTGAAGGTGCACAACCGGCTCTCACGCGAGAGTTACTTCGCGATCGCCAAGGCTGTGAAGCAGCACGGAATGGTCTTCGCGGGACACATCCCCGATTCGGTGACCGTGGTGGAGGCATCCGCGGCGGGTCAGCGAAGCCTGGAGCACCTGTTCGGGTTCCCGAGCATCTGTACCGACTCCGAAAAGGTCGCGCTAGAGCCCAGGCACCCCATCCAGCGCTTCCTCGGCACCTGCGCCGACCGCGACCCGACGGCCGACTTCAAGCAGGTGGCCGCGAACGGCGCGTGGGCCGTTCCGACACTGGTAGTCACCTACCCGGTCAGCATGCTTCCCGACACCGTGCTGGGCAGCGATTCGACCGACAAGTACCGGTCACCAGCCTTGAAGCGACTCGAGAAGATGATGATGGCCATGCCGGGCAACGTCACGCCGGAGGCTGGAGCGGTGGGGCGGAAGATCTTTGCCAAGCGGATCGAGCTGGTGGGGGCGATGCATCGCGCCGGCATTCCGCTGATGACGGGCAGCGATGCGCCGGGGAAGAGCGTATTTCCGGGCTTCAGCCTGCATGACGAGCTGTCGTTCTTCGTGCGGGGCGGCTTGTCGCCGATGGATGCGCTGCGGGCGGCGACGCACGAGCCGGCGCGCTACTTCAACGCGCTCGACAGCATGGGGACGGTTCAGGCCGGCAAGATCGCCGACCTGGTGCTGCTCGACGCGAATCCGCTGGAGAACATCATCAACACGCGGCGGATCGCCGCGGTGATCTGGAACGGACGCGTGATGGACGCCGACGAGCGACGAAAGGTGTTCGAGCGGGCCGAGCTCGCGGCGAAATGACCGACCTCGCCGGTCGACTCTCCTCCGCCCTCGACCGCTACCAGATCCAGCGGGAGGTGGGACGGGGCGGGATGGCGGTGGTCTACCTCGGCCGGGATGTCCGCTACGATCGCGTCGTGGCGGTCAAGGTGATGCACCCGGACGTCATGGCTGGTACGGGCCGAGACAGGTTTCTGCGCGAGATCCGGATCGCGGCGACGCTCAGTCACCCGCACATCCTGCCGCTGTTCGATTCAGGTGAGGCGGACGGGCTGTTGTATTACGTGATGCCGTATGTCCACGGCGAGTCGCTCCGGACGCGGATCGCGCGACTTGCGACCCTGCCCGTGGAGGAGGCCACGCGGCTCGCCTCGGAAGTGGCGAGCGGACTCGCGCATGCCCATGCGCAGGGCGTCGTGCACCGCGATGTCAAGCCGGAGAACATCCTGCTGTCGGGGGACAGCGCGGTCCTCACCGATTTCGGCATCGCCCAGGCACTCGACGCCTCCGGCGGGAGGCTCACCGGGACGGGACTCTTCGTGGGCTCGCCCGCCTACATGAGTCCGGAACAGGTCGAGGGGGTCATCGACCATCGCTCCGACCTGTACGCGCTCGGGTGCGTGCTGTACGAAATGCTCTGCGGAGCGCCGCCATTCGCGGGTGCGACCAACCTCGCGCTGCTGGCGGGGCATGCCAACAAGACGGTCATCCCGCTTCGCCATCTGCGGCCCGCCGTCCCTGCTGACCTGGAGAGTCTGGTGCTTCGCACGCTCGCGAAGAATCCTGCGGACCGGTTCGCGACGGCCCAGGAACTGGCGAGGGCCCTGGGACGTGCGGCGGGCGGCACGGTCGTGATGACGACGGCTGGCATGTCGGAGGGGCGGAGCGGGGCGAGGGCGCTGGCCATTCTGCGCTTCGAGGACCTGAGCCCGGGTCGCGACCAGGAGTACTTCTGCGAGGGCATGGCCGAGGAGCTGCGCACCACGCTCTCCCGAGTCGAGGGCCTTCGGGTGCTGTCGCGCACGGCTAGCGAGGGAGTCCGCGGGAAAGGGCTGGACACGCCGGCGATCGGCCGGACGCTCGGAGTGACGCACCTTCTGGAGGGCACGGTCCAAAGTGCCGGGAACCGCCTTCGCGTGAGCATCACCCTGACCGGAACCGGGGACGGTTTCCAGCTCTGGTCCGACCGGTACGATCGGAACGCGGATGACGTGTTCGAGATCCAGGACGACATTGCCCGGCGGGTGTCCGAAGTGCTGCGGCTGCACCTCACGATGGCCGTCCCCATGGGAGCGCGTCGCGCGCGCAAGCCGGGCATCGAAGCGTATCGCGCCTTCCTGCGCGGACGCCATCACTGGAACCGCCGCACCGAGCGATCGCTCCGGCAAGGTGTCAGGCACATGGAGGAGGCCATTGCTCTCGATCCCGGGTACGCGGAGGCGTACGCGGGGCTCGCGGACGCGCTGGTGACGCTTGGCATCTACGGTGCGGAGCCACCGGAAGCTTCCATGCTCGGTGCGCTCGACGCCGCGCGGTCCGCCTTGGAGCTCGATCCCGCGCTCGCCGAGGCCCACGCCGTTCGAGGCGCGGTACAGGCCCTCTACCAGTGGGACTGGCTGCACGCGGAAGAGAGTTTCCAGCAGGCGATCCGACGCGATCCCGGATACGTCACAGGACACCATTGGTATGCCAACCACGTCTTGATGCCGAACGGCCGGTTCGAGGAGGCCGAGCGGGAACTCCGGATCGCGCTGGAGATCGACCCGGCGTCCGCGAGCGTGGCGGCCTCTCGCGGACTGTTGCTCGCCCTCCAGGGGAACGACGCCGAGGCCATTCACCAGTTCCAGGGCCTGCTCGACCGGGATCCGGAATTCGGCGTCGCGCACTACTTCCTGGGCCAGGTGTACGACCGGCAGGATCGGTTCGGAGCGGCGGAGGCCGCACTCGAGCAGGCGCTCGTGTTCGGTGGTGAAAGCCCCGAGGTGATCGCGATGCTGGCGTATTCGCGGGCGCGTTCGGGGCGGAAAGTACCGGCCCGGGCAGGCCTGGACCGGCTGCGTGCACTAGGGAGCTCGCGATTCGTGTCGCCGGCGCTGGAGGCGCTGGTCCACATCGGGCTGGGTGACGTTGCCGACGCGATCGCCCGGCTCGAGGAAGCTGCCGAGGTCAGGGCGACCGAGCTGGTCTGGCTCAAGGTCCGCTGGCAGTACGACGGCCTTCGAGGCTGGTCAGCCTTCGACGCAATCGTGCGCAGGGTGTTCGGATGAACCCCGCATGATCGATGCGCCGGGACTCATGCGGCGTAGTCTGCTTCGCCCGATGAGCGGGCGTTCAGGACAGGCCGGGACCATTCGGGGAAGTCAACAAGAAAGGCCCCGGCCCACCGGCGGAGGTCTGCCCAGTCGGTATACTCGTGATTCCGGCTGGTATCCGTCGATCCCCCGGCCTTGGCAGCCATGTACCGCATGACACGCCGCTTGAGCCATCCGTATTCCCTGTACTTGAGGGCGCCGGCGACTTCCTTCACCATGCCGGGATGCCATCTGCTCTCCCGGACGAATCGGCCCAGGATCCCGTCGAGATCGCGTCGCACTGCAGGGTCCTTCTGCAGGATACCAAGGCTGACGGAAATGAATGCGGAGGGCATCGCACCCAGGATGGCCGCGTGGGACTGAACCCAGCCGATGACCGGCTGCTGGTAGCCCCCCGCATGAACTGAGGCCGCGACGATTACCCCGTCATATCCCGAGAGGTCGGCCGGCGCGGCCTCGGCTTCGAAGCGATCCACGCGGGCGCCAAGCCGGCTCCACTCGGCGGCGAGGAAATCAGTAACCTTCCCGGTCTGACCGTCCGTAGTACCGTATACGACCAGCAATCGTGGCATCGTGCCCTCCGCGATCATACACTACAGCGGGCAATCGAATCCTGTCCTGAAGCCAGCATGAAGACACTTTCATAGTCAATGAGGTTCTCGATGCGCGCTGCCCCCTGGATCGTGTTGACCCTCTCCGCCCTCCTGGGCTCGCCGGTTCTTGCCCAGGGGCGGCGGGTCGAGCTCAACGACCTCGGTCGCCAGGTCAACGTGGTGAATCCGCGGCTCTCGCCCGATGGGAAGAGCGCGATCATCGTCCTGGTGCGGACCAACTACGCCGAAAACCGGTTCGAGCGGTCGCTCTCGATCGTCGACATCGGGAGCGGCAGCATGCGTGCACTGACGCCGGGGCGGCGCAACGTGTCCGGCGCGGAATGGTCGCCCGACGGCCAGAGCGTGTCGTTCATGGATCGCGAGGACGACAAGCCGGCCCAGCTCTACGTCCTGCCGGTCGCGGGCGGGGAAGCGAGGAAAGTGACCGACGTGAAGTCCGGCATCTCCGGCTACGCGTGGCGTCCCGACGGAAAGGCGTTTGCGTTTCTCACCGACGACGTGCCACCGGAGGCGACCGGCGAGGACAAGTTCAACAAGTCCTTCGAGGTGCACGACAACATGTACCTCGATCGTCAGGCTACCCAGCCTACCCACGTGTGGACCATCGCTCTGGAAGGCGGCACGGCGACGCGCGTCACCTCGGGCGTCCGCACTGTCACTGATGTCCGTTGGACCCTCGACGGCAAGCGACTCGTGCTCGCGGTGCGCCCGCGGCCGGAATCGGGCGAGCTGATCCGGCAGGGCCTGGTAATTCGCGACGTGGCCAGTGGCGCGGAGCGTGCGCTCACGGAAACGCTAGGCGTGGCCAGCGGCGGACTCCTCTCACCCGACGGAAAGACAGTGGCGTTCGCGCGCAGCCGAGGGAAGGAGCTGTATTTCCATCCCGACGGGATCTTCGTCACATCGCTCGACGGCGGTACTGAGCGCGACGCGAGCGTGGGGATCGACCGCGACCCCGGCTCGATGCAGTGGCTGGCCGACGGCTCCGGCCTCGTCGTCGTGGCGCCCGACAGCACGCGATCACGCGCCTGGGTGCAGCCGCTCAGCGGTGCGCCCCGCCGCCTCAACTGGGGGGACATCGACGCGGGCGAGATCAACGTCGGTGCGACCGGTGCCATCCTGGTGACCGGTCGCCAGGTCCAGCGCCCACCGGAGCTCTACTATCTCGCCAGCATCAATGCGACGCCGCGACGCCTCACCGACGTCAACGCGGAGCTGGCCGCCACCGCGAGCAGCCGGAGCGAGACGATCACCTGGCAGGGGCCGGACGGATTCACCCAGAATGGTGTCGTCACCTATCCGCCGGACTACACCGCGGGCCGGAAATACCCCCTGGTGCTGGAAATTCATGGCGGACCGATGGGCACCTCGACCGACGGGTGGAACACCTCGCACCAGGTAATGGCGGCGCAGGGATGGATCATCTTCAGCCCGAATTACCGGGGCAGCAACAACATGGGCGACCGGTTCCAGAGCGCGGTCATCAACGACGCGGGTGATGGACCCGGTCGCGACGTGATGTCGGGCATCGAGGAGCTCAAGCGGCGGGGGATGATCGACGAGACGCGGATGGCCGTGTCGGGCTGGTCCTACGGCGGCTACATGACCGCGTGGCTCACCGCACACTACCAGGGCTGGAAGGCGGCCGTGGCGGGCGCCGCGGTGACCGACTGGTTCGACTGGTACAACATGGCCGACATGAACACCTGGTCCGGCTTCGGGCTCGGCGGCTCACCGTGGACCAACGGCAACGCCATGAACTACTGGAAGCAGTCGCCGATGGCGTACGCGCACCAGATCAAGACGCCGACGCTGATCCTTTCGACGACCGGTGACCCGCGGGTCACGGTGACGCAGTCGTACAAGCTCTATCATGCGCTCAAGGACAACGGGACGACGGTGCAGTTCATCGCGTATCCGGTGGGTGGCCACTTCCCGCCCGATCCAGTTCATCAGCGCGACGTGTACAAGCGGTGGATCGACTGGATCGCGAAGCACTTCGGCCAGACGCCGTGAACAGTCGGGCCGTCGGACCGTCGGACCGTCTGACCGTCTGACCGTCGCGGTGGGGTATCTTGATAAGATTACACACGCCAGAGGGCGTCGTCTTGTCGCCCGGCTGACGGTCCGCTTCACGGGCGGAACGACGAAGAGTGCGGGCTTCTTCTTCAAGTAGGCCTGAGGTGGACGAATGGAGGGGCCGGGCGATGCCCGGCCCTTTTCATTCTGATCGCAGGGCCTCGACTGGCTCCAGCCGCGCCGCGCGCATCGATGGAACCAGCACCGCCAACGAGGCAACGACGAACAGGAGCAGCGCGACGCCCCCGAAGATCATCGGATCGGAGGCGGGCACTTCATAGAGGAATCCACGCAGCAGTCGTCCGCCCAGCAGCCCCGCCGTCAGTCCAACTGACAGCCCGATCAGCGTGAGCATCAGTCCTTGCCGGAACACGAGCCGGTGGACCATGCCGCCCGTTGCGCCCAGGGCCATGCGGACGCCGATCTCCCGGGTGCGCTGGACCACGAACGACGCCATGACGCTGTAGATCCCGATCGCGGCAAGCGTGAGCACGACGAATGCGAAGCTCGTCACCAGCGTGGCGACGAGCCGAGGACGAACCAGCGGTTGCTCCAGCAGCTCGTTGATGGTCGCCGCGCGCCTGACCGCGGCGGCCGGCATCGCCTCTTGAACCGCGGCGCGTATTTGCGGCACGAGGGCACGCGCGGCGGCGTCGCTTTCGGTGCGCACAAGGAAGTTGCCCGGGATCCACTCGAACTGCCGGTAGCTCAGGTACGCCATCGGGACGGCCTTGAGCCATTCGTTGTATCGGGTATCGCCCACGACGCCGACGACCAGCGCTCGTTCCGCCGCGGAATCCGTCGGCGGCCGGACCAGTTTGCCGATGGCGTCGCCCGCGGGGTACAACGTGCGTGCAAGGGTCTCGTTGAGCACGACGACGAGCTGTCCATTCTCGCGATCGGACGATTCGATGAAACGACCACTGATGAGCCTCAAGCCAAGGGTCGTCGCCGCTGTGGGGTAGACGACATCGGTGTTGGCGTAGGGCAGGCGCCCCATAGCCTCCTTGTCGGTCATGTCGCCGGGGACAAACTTCACGTAGAAGCCGGCATGCCCCACGAAGGGCGGAGAAAGCACGGCGGAAGCAGAAGTGACCCCCGGCAGCATTCCGACCTTCGCCAGGATGCGGTCGACATCGTTCCGCCTCGGCCCAAGCGTACTGTCGTACTTCCTGGAATCGGCCAGGTCAAAGAGGAGGACGCCCTCCGGACGGAACCCCGGATCCACCCGCTCCATCCGCTGGAGGGTCTTGAGCAGCAGGCCCGCACCCGCCACGATCATCACGGCGAGCGCGATCTGGCCACCAACCATGACCCGGCGAATGGGGTGCATGCCCCATCCCTTCGCCACCGCGCGACCGCCGCTGCGCAGCGCGGCGATGAAGTCGGCATTGCGGACGGCAAGGAGTGGGGGGAGTCCGCCGAGGAGCCCGGCGAGGACGGCCCCGAGTACGCTGAGGGTGACCGGAACCAACCGTAATGACACGCCACCTTGGGTCGGAAGCTCGGGCGGCAGCAAGGGCGTGAGAAACTTGAGCAGCATCCATCCCGCCGGTACCCCTAGCAGGGCGCCGAGCCCGATGACAAGGATGAATTCGCCCGCGAGCGTTCGAATTGATCGTACCGCGCCACCCCCGATGGCAGAACGAATTGCGATCTCGTTGAGGCGGCTGCCCGAGCGAACCAGGAAGAGTCCGCCAAGGTTCGCGACTGCGACGAGCAGCAGCAGGGCGACGCCACCGAGCAGCAACAACAGGGTTGGCCGGGCTTCTCCCACGATGAAGCCCTGCAGAGGCTTTACCACGATCCGATGGGACTTGTATCCCTCGCCAGCCTCGTTCGGAGTCCGCCCACGCACCGTCTCCAGCTCAGCCTGGAACTGGTCGATGGAAACGCCTGGCTTGAGTCGCACGACGAGATTGGCCAGGGCGTAGTACTCCGATTCGACGATCGCGTTCTGGAATGGCCGCACCGTGATCCAGAGGGTCGAGCCCGCCGGCAGGTCGAATCCAGGCACGACGCCGACGATCTGGTAGGTCTCGCCAGACATCTGAAAGGTGCGGGTGAGGATCGCTGGATCGGATCCGTAGTGGCTCTTCCAGAATGCCTCGCTCAAGACCGCGACTCGCGGCGCGCCCACATCATCATCGGCGGGAAGAATCGTGCGTCCGAGCACGGGCTGCACGCCGAGGAGCGGCATCAGGCTTCCCGAGATGATCCCGGTCATCAGCGTGACGCCCTGGTCTCCGTCCACCATGGACAGGGGATACGCGCCGTTGTAGTCCGCGGTAGCTGTCGCGCTGACGGTCGTCAGCTGCGGCGCAATCGCACGGACCGATGGGTAGGTGAATGGCCAGTGGTCAAATCCGGACGCGAGGTCCTTCTTCCACGCGACCACGACCTCGCCCTGGTCCCGCACCGGGAGCCGCTTGAGCAGGACCTGGAAGACGACGGCGAAGACTGCATTCAGTGCACCGGCCGCGATCGCGAGGGTCCCTATGCCGGCCAAGGTAAAGCCGGGCGTCCGCCCCAACGCGCGCATCACTGTCCTGAACTCAGGCATTTCAGTCTCCGGGAGCTGAACCAACCTGACTACAATAAGGGATGTTCGATCGACGCAGGTTCCTGGGAGTCGCGATGACCGGTGCGGTGGTGCCGCGGCTCGAAGTGTCGCCCAAGGTTCCAATCAAACAGGACGTGCAGCGTGTCGCGAGAGCCACTCCCTACTGGCGGGAATCGGCGGGCACGCCAGCGCATCAACCGCGAATGGGTGAACGCCCTGGCTCGAGCGGGATCTCGACGCGTTCTACTTCAAGTGGGTGACCTTGCAGCTGCTTCAGTGCCCTGGCAGAAACTCTACCAGTCGGGCGTTTGCGTTCGCCACGGTCCCGTGATGACGGTAGGTGTACTCGACGATGCCGAGTCCACGCACGAACACCAGGACCTGGTGCTCGGGTAATGATCGGTAGGTGATGGTGAACGCGGAGTCGGCGCGCGCTGCGCCCAGCCTGATCATCGCGCTGTCCGCGCCGACCGCCGACTCGACGTACCAGGCGTAAAAGGTGTCGTCGCGAGCCTTCGTGTCCCGCCCGTAGAGCTTTTGGGTCGCCAGAGGGAAGGACAGCAGCAGGTCGTCGTCATTCGGCGCTCGAATGTTCTCACGGTCCATGTGGTAGACCTTGTCGCCGACGCAGAGGATTCGGGTCGTGTCCGGCTGCTTCGAAGGATCCCACCAGGCCAGTGCCGTCGGCCAGTTCGTCACCAGGGCGATTCGCGCATCAGCACTGTCACTGACGGAGAGCACTTCCGTTCGCCAGGTGAGGGTGGTGTCTCGGGTCCTCTGGGAACCCTGATCCGTCCAGGACACGGAAGCGGCATAAACCCAGACCGTCCCCGCCCGGAGTGAATGGTCCGGGCAGGGATTGGCCAGGCTTATTAAGGACAAAGCCACTGTCAGCACGGTGAGCGCTGTTCCAGTATGAAACCCTTCGAACGGTTCACGCGTCTCATCCAAATAGGGACGGTCACAGGAGCTCCAAGTGGTACGCCCCAGTTTCCGGGACTATCTCGCCGCCACGACCGGTTGGGTCTGGGCAAGGGCCCGTTCGCGCCGTTTCTGGCGGTTCACGGCAGCTGTCACAGTCGTCGGCCTCCTCCTGGTCGGGTACGAGGCCTCGTTCCGCGCCAGGCTTGGCTCCCCCGAGTCACGGCTGGTCACCGAGATGTATACCCGGCCCGTGGAACGTGGGGGAACGGAGTCCCAGACCGCGATCCCGCTCGGGGCGGTGGACTCCGACCTCGATGAATTCCGGATCCCGGTTCGACTCGAGGACATTCCCGACCAGCTCCGGCAGGCCGTTCTTGCCGTCGAGGACCAGCGCTTCTACCAGCACGAGGGTCTCGACTTCCGTCGTATCGGCGGTGCGCTGGTGGCCAATATCCGCCACCGCGCGATCACGCAGGGCGGGAGCACGATCACCCAGCAGCTCGCCAAGAATCTGTTCCTCACCCATCACCGCACGCCACTGCGCAAGATTCGCGAAGCGGCATTCGCCCTCGCGCTGGAGGAGCGCTACTCGAAGGACCAGATCCTCGAGGCCTACCTCAATGAGGTCTATCTCGGCCAGACCCGCAGTGAGGCGATCCACGGCGTGGCCGCCGCCGCGCACTACTACTTCGGCAAGGAGCTGGGCGACCTCACGCTCGGAGAGTCGGCGATCCTGGCGGGGATGATCCAGGCGCCGAACCGGTACACGCCGATTCGGCATCCCGTGACGTCACGGCGTCGCCGGGACCTGGTTCTCAACCTGATGGCGTCACAGGACCGGATCAGCAAAGCTGACGCTGGGTCGGCGCGGCGCGAACGGATCAGGGCGCGGCCCCACGCACGCACGACAGTGTCGGCCCCATGGTTCCGCGACTACGTGCTCTCCCATGCGGGCGAGCAGGCACGGGGCCTCGCGAAGCGGGGCGGCGCGGTGTTCACGACCCTCGATGTGGCGATGCAGGTTGCCGCCAACCGCGCTATGAAGGGCGGACTCCCTGCCGTAGCACCAGCCGGTGCGCAAGCCGCACTCGTGGCGATCGATCCGCGAAACGGCGACATCCTGGCGATGGTGGGCGGCAGCGACTATGCGACGTCGCAATTCAATCGCGCGAGTGAGGCGCTGCGGCAACCGGGAAGCGCGTTCAAGCCGCTCGTCGCGCTCGCGGCCCTGGGACGAAGCAACGGGAATCCGAAGTTCACCCTCGCCTCCGTGATTCGCGACGAGCCGCTCAGTATCTCCACGGCTCAGGGTCCGTGGGCACCGCGGAACTACGATGGCGAGTTCCACGGCCCCGTCACCTTCCGCGAAGCGCTGGAGCATTCATTGAACGTGCCGTTCGTGCGCATCGGCCTCGAGGTGGGGCCGGACCGTATCGTCCGCACCGCGCGCGATCTCGGCCTGACCAGTGCGTTGCGACCGCTGCCCAGCCTGGCCCTTGGCTCGTCCGAAGTGACGCTGGTCGAGCTGGTGCGCGCATACGGCGTACTCGCAGGCGGAGGATATCTGGCCGAGCCGCGCTTGCTCTTCGGGACCGTCAACGCGAAAGGGGAGCTCCAGCGCGCGGCAAGCGGGCTGGGCACCCATCCGGTCGAGCCCGCCGAGGCATACCTCGTCACGTCGGCGCTCGAAGGCGTGATCGCGCGGGGTACCGGTCGGGCACTCGCCGATCTTGTGCCCTACGGCGGACTCGCTGGAAAAACGGGAACCTCGAACGACTGGCGCGACGCCTGGTTCATCGCCTATACGCCGACGCTGGTTGTTGGAGTCTGGGTTGGATTCGACGACGGACGGAGCCTGGGTCTGTCAGGCGCTCGTGCCGCCCTGCCGATCGCGGGCCGATTCCTTCGCGAAGTCTTCGAGCGGGAAAGTCCGGAGCAGTTTCAGGTGCCCGACGGGGTGGTGATGGTGCGGACCGGGGCGCACTCCGACGGGTACGCCAGCTGGGATTGCGGCGGTGAACCCGAGGTGTTCCTGGAGGGAACCGAGCCCGAGGACCGTTGCGGAAGCTATGAACAACCGGACGTGTGGTCGGGGGCTCTCAACGCGATTCGCCAACGTGCTACCCAGGAGTTGATCGAGCGGCTTCAAGAGAAGGCCGAGGAGCTGGCTCGTCGCTTTGGAGGACGGCGCTAGGGATCGCGTCGTCCCCGCTGCGCGAGGCGAGGGCGAGCGAATGGCCGCGCGTTGCGAGGAGGCTCGCTGTCGCGGCCCCAATCCCGCTGCTCGCTCCCGTGATGACGATGACTTTGCTCATCAACAGCACCAGAGCGAAATAGACACTGTGCGGCAGATCGAGTCGCGTGATCACGCTCCGCGAAGATCGAAGTCGCCTCTCGACAGCGCGAGGACCCCGGCCCGGGGGGGCAGTGCGGGGGCCTCAGGCCATCCCGCCACCTCCAGCAGGGTCGCGGTGGCGCGATCGACCGTCGACGTCTGGTCCGGGGTCGACGCGCACCTCGATGCCAGGTCGAGCCAGGCGAGGGCCTCCTCGAAAGCCGAGCGTTCGCGGGACGACTGGCTCGCCTCGAGGGCGTACTGGTAGGCAATCTGGAGCTCTCCCCCCTGCTCGGCGTGCTGCGCGACTTCTCCGGGGTCCGCCGACCCTTCTCCGCTTTCCGCCACGGCGATCATGGCGAGGGCGATGGCCCGGTGCATTTCCCGCTTGCGTGTCGTGCTCATCTCGGCGCGAACGACACTCGCGATGACCGAGTGCGCGCAGCGGTAGAGACCGCCGTCCTCGATCGCGAAATACCGCTCGACCAGGGCGTCGCCGATGGTGGCGGCGCGGAGCCGGGAGATCCCGTGAACGTGCGACAGCACACTGGTCCTGCATCCCGGTCCGCTCAGCGCGATCGACATCAGGATCGCGTGGAGATCATCCGGCAGCCGGGCCATTCGCTGGGCAATCGCTTCCTGGACCGTGGGGGACATCGTGCCCACATCGGGCTCGCCTTCGGGCCGGTCAGCGACGATCCACTCGCCGGTTTCCGGATGCACCGACAGCCAACCCTGGGACAGGAGCGTCTTCAAGAGCTCGATGACGTAGAACGGATTTCCCCCGGTGACCTGGTGAACCCGGGTCGCGAATCGCTGGCCCGCGGTGGCGGCCTTGATGTGCCCGAGCTCCCGGATCATGGCCCAGACCTGTTCGCCGCTGAGCGGACCGAGCTCCAGTCGCGTGCTGGTCGGGGACGCGCGAATTGCACGAACCAGCCGCGCGGCCGGTGCATCACGGCCCAGGCCACTCGGATTGAGCGTGGCGCACCAGAAGACGGCGCTGCGCTCGAGCCGCCGAACCAGATAGTGAACCATCGTGCAGCTGTCGGGATCGCACCACTGGAAATCGTCGATCACGATCGCGATCGGATGATCCTCCGCGGCGGCCAGGATCACTTCGGCCACGGCTTCCAGCAGGAGCGAGTTACCTGCCGCGAGACTGGGCTGTGGGAGCGTCGGGAAGCGCCGGCGGATTTCAGGAACGACACGAGCCACCTCGGCGAGCGAGAGCGGGTCAGTCCCCGCCACGCCGGGTACGTTGAGGCTCGCGCGGAGGACTTCCAGCATGACACTGAAAGGGACGGTTAGTCCCTCCTCGAATGCCCGACTCCGGAGGACGCTCCCGCCCTGGGCGGTAATCCAGCGTGAGAAGTCATCGCTGAGTCGGGTCTTCCCGATGCCCGATTCGCCCTCGACGATGACGAACCGGCTGATGCCATTCTGAACGTCGGACCAGGACTTGAGCAGGACTTCCCATTCCTGTCGCCGCCCCGTCAGCGCGACGCTGAAGCGGGACGCGATTTCGTGCCAGTCGTCGTTCTGGTCCAGGGTGGCGACCCTGGAGCCGCCGTTCTCGATCCGGTGGACCAGCTCCCGCAGCGCGAGATTCGGGGCCCGTTCCTCGAGCGCCTCGAGCCGGCTCCGGAATTCTGAATACGCTCCTAGTGCACCGGCCTCGTCCCCGTCGAGATACCGGGCCTCGACCAGGAGGTGGGCGGCGTCCTCGGATGACGGCTCGAGCTGCAGCCACCGGTCCGCCAGCTCCGAGGCACGACGCCATTCGCGCCGGGCCGCTGCGGCATTTGCGCAGTCGATGACTGCCCGCCGGTATTTCCTCATCAGGCGGCGCCGGGTCGCCTCCAGCCACTCGTCGAACGCCGGTGAGTTCTTGAGGTGGAGATTGCCGAGGAAGCGGGGGATGTCGATCGTCAGGGCGGATTCGGGCTCCCGAGCCACGGTTCGTTCGAACAGTCCCACGTCGGAGGCCACCCCAGCGTCGAGCTCGACCGTAGTTCGGTCAATCCGGAGCCGGTCCCCGAACGTGGTGCGGAGGTGGCTCAGCGCCTGGCGGAGTGAGGCCCCCGCCTTTTCCTCCGGCGATTCACCCCAGAGCAGCGCCGTCAACTCCTCGCGCGCGCGGGGACCGGTCTCCAGGGTGAGGAACGCCAACAGAGCCAACGACTTGGCTGGAAGCACGCCACCATCCCCCGACCCATTCTGAATCGAGGGGTGGCTGCAGAACCGCAGGGCTATTTCGGGCATCAAGGTCCGGGTCCGGACGCGCCGATGATAATCCCTTTTCACGCCCGGCGACAGCGCTTTCACGATCGATTCACGATCCTGCCGCACATTGATCCCAGGTTGTTGACGCGACCACCCGGTCGCCCCACCTGAAGCCGGAGACCGACACAATGAAGAACAACAAGGAAATCGTCCGGATCAACCTGACTCCGTCCCAGAAGGACCTGGTCAAGGAGCACACCGGCAAGGACGCCGAGTCCCTCGAGCTGAAGGTCAGCGAGCTGGAAGAGCGGATCGCGCCCCGCATCGCGCCGTAAGGCGCAAGCTGGTCGACAATCGAGGCCGGTCAGGGAGTCATCCCTGACCGGCCTCGAGCGTTGCCGCCATTTGCCATCCCGCAACACTCGGCAGTATAGTCACCCATCCCATCGCACCTTCCTTCATCGTGACCACCCCTGTCGAGTCGGCTGAGGGCACGCCACCGGCCGCGGGTCCTGCCCGGGATGCTCAGCTCGCCCGGCTGCGACGCATCAGGCAGCTTTCGGTCGCCCTCTTCGAGACACTGAATCAGACCGCGGTGGTCGAAGCCGCGATCAAAGGCGCCATGGACCTGCTCGGTGCGGACGGAGGCTCGTTCTGGGCCTCGAGCGACAAGGGATTCGTCTGCCAGCTCGCCCGCGGAATCGGCCAGGAGAAGCTCTCCGGAGCGCAGCTTCCGGAGGAAAAACTTCTCGCGGCGGACTCCCGCGGCAGCGTCCTCGCGGTTCCAGTCACCATCGGTGGTTCCATCGTTGGCGCACTCCGGCTGACGCGAGGTACGGTCGACGCAGCCCCGCCGTTCGAGCCTCGGGACCGCGAGGCGCTGGAGGACCTGACCGATAGTCTCGGCGCGGCGCTCTACGCCGCGGTTCGGGCGGAGTCCGCACAACACAATGAGGGCCTGGCCCTCGTGCTCGAGATGAGCCGGGAGATCGGGTCCTCGCTCGATCTCGACCGGATGCTTCGCACCACCGTCAACCTCGCGACCAGGGCGGTCGAATTCGACCGCGGAGCAGTGGCCCTCTACGAAGCCGGCCACTGCGATATCCGCGCGTTGGCCGGGGTCGACAAGGTCGACGTGAAGACCCCGGAGATGATGGATCTTGCCGCTCGCGCGGCCTGGGCCGTGGGTGTTGGAGAGCAATTCTACCTCTCCGACCGCACCGAGCCCGGGAGCGACGCCGAGCGCATCTTCGTCCAGATCTTCGGCGAGGACCTGGCCGCCGCCGGCGTCGGGAGCGGGCTCTACCTTCCGCTGCGTGATGAGGAAGGGGCCGTGGGCATCCTGCTGTTCGAAGCCGAGCGCGCGGACTTCGCGACCGACGAACAGCGGGAGCTGGTGACGATTCTCGCGAATCAGACCACCGTCGCGATTCGCAATGCCCAGCTCTACGCTCGCGTCCCCATGGCGGGGACGCTGACCGCGTTCGCCGAAAAGCGGCAGCAGTTGTTCGCGATCCCGCGCCGGAAACGGCTCCTTGCCGCAACCATGGCCGTGCTCCTGCTTGCCGCGCTCACCCTGATCCAATGGCCGTTTCGAGTGCCGGCGATCCAACCCGCGTTCCAGCCCATGAGCCGGGTGGAAGTCCGTGGACTGATCCCCGGCATCGTCGAGCAGGTGCTGGTCCGCGAAGGCACGGCGATCGAACAGGGCATGCCCATCGCTCGGCTCCGTGATACAGAAGCCCGCGCGGAGCGGGATGCCCTCGTTGCGGCGGTCACCGCCGCGGAACGATCCGCGGCACTGGCTGCAAGCCGACGGGATCCCGCGCAAGAGCGGCTGCAGAGGCTTCGCGCCGAGTCCTTCCGTCGCGAGCTCGCGATTCACGAGGAGAGCCTGGCTCTCCTCGTCTTGCGGTCGCCGGTCAGCGGGATCGTCCTCTCCGCGCGGCCCGAGGAACAAGTGGGGAAGTTGCTCGACGCGGGCGAGACCTTCGCCCTGATCGGACGAACCGACTCGCTGGAGCTCGAGTTCGGAGTGAATCAGCAGGAGGTCGATCGCGTCGCCGCGGGAGCGGAGGTGCGGCTCCGGGTCGACGCCTATCCCCAGCGCACCTTCATCGGGCACGTGAGCGCCGTCGGCATGGTGGCGGGGGGCGAGGGACGCGACGCGGTCTTTCCCGTCCGCGCGGTCGTCGCCAACGATCAGGGAGCTCTCAGGCCGGGCATGCCGGCGCAGGCCAGGGTTCTCACTGAACCGATGTCCGCGCTCGGTCGAATGATCCGGACACCAGTGCGGATGCTGCGACTCTTCTGGTGGAGGGCCTGGTCGTGGGCCTGATCGACCGTTCAACCCTGTGGGTGATGTCGCTCGCCATGGCCTCGTCCGCCTGCGGTCGCCAGGCGGTTCGCGAGGCGTCGGGGGCGGAGCCACCCGGCGTGGCGGCGCTGGTGGTCGATACGGCAACCGTGTCGCTCCCGCTTTCGTTTCCCGCTCAGCTCTATGTCGAGCACGATGCGGTCGTCGCCGCGCGGTCTGCCGGGGTGATCGACTCGCTCCTCGTGGACGTCGGGATCCGGGTCACCGCGGGGCAGCTGTTGGCGAGAATCGAGAGTGTGGACCAGGAGATCGCCCTCTCCCGCGCCGAGGGCGCTCTCGACAACAGCGAGCGGGCAGTCTCCCGTGCGCGCGGCCTCAGCCAGGTCCGGGGAATCACCGCAGCCGATTCGGAGCAGGCCGAATTCCGGCACCGGGAAGCGACCATCGCGGTTCGGCAGGCCCGGCGGGACCTCGAGCTGACCCGCATCACCGCGCCATTCGCCGGGACGGTCGGCGCCCGGTACGTCGGCCCCGGACGACTGGTCGCCGCGGGCGACACGTTGTTCCGGGTCACTGAGCCGGCACCTCTGCTGGCCCGGATTCGCATACCTGAAGCTGCCCGGGCACCGATCCAGGCCGGTGCGACCGCGACCGTGGAGTCCGCCACCGGAAGCCGGGCCTCGGCTGTGGTCGTAAACGCCGCTCCTGCGATCGATCCGGCCAGCGGCACCCGCGAGGTAGTCCTGCGGCTCGAGCGGTCCGGCAGTTTGCTCCCTGGGGCCAGTGTCACCGTGCGGATCGGGCGTGAGCGACGTCTGGTGCTCGTGGCCCCGCGGGAAGCGATCGCCGAAGGTGGTTACGCGCTGGTGGCTGAAGGGGAGCGCACCGCGCTCCGAACCGTCGTGCTGGGAAGCGATCTCGGTGATGGCCGGGTCGAGGTGGTGAGCGGCCTCCGGGCGGGCGAGCGACTCGTCCGGCCGCAGCCATAGCACGATGGCGGCATCGCGCGGTCCGGCGCTTCGCGCGGGAGTCACCGTGATCGAGCAGGTGTATCGAGGGGAGACCAGCTACCTCGCCAAGGATCCCGCGACCCGCAAGTACTTCCGATTTCAACCCGCCGAGGCGGCGGTGATGCGGTCGTTCACCGGCTCGCGCACCGTGGAGGAAATCGCAACCGCGTTGGCCGCGTCGGGGCTGGCGATCTCGACCGGAGCGATCACCGCCTTCGCCCGGATCCTTTCGTCTCTCGGCCTGCTGGAACGGAGCTTTGCCGAACAAACGAGTCTCCAGCTCGAACGGCTTCGGAGCCAGCGCCAGCTCCGTCGCCCGCTCTTCCGGGGCGAGGCCATGCGGATGCGCTGGAGCGTCGGCGATGCCGACGGATTCTTCAGCCGGGTCACGCCGCATTTCCGCTGGTGCTTCACGACGCCGTTCGTTGTCGCCTCGTTCGCGCTGTTCCTGCTCTACTTCGCCATGATCACGAGCCAGTGGCGGGAATTCTCCACGGCGGTGACCGCAACGTTCAGTCCGGGCGTCATCGGACTCGATGGCGTGCTGCTGCTGGTCGTGATGTTCCTCGGCCTCACGCTGCTGCACGAGCTCGCCCACGGAGTCGCGTGCAAGTATTACGGCGGCGAGGTGCATGAGCTGGGCTTCATGCTGCTCTACCTGATCCCGGCATTCTACTGCAACGTGAACGATGCCTGGGGCTTCCCCGACCGAAGGGGACGCCTCTGGGTCACGGCCTCGGGCGCCTGGTTCGAGCTTCTTCTTACCTGTGTGGCGTCGATCGTCTGGCTGGTCGCTGCCCCGGGCACGTTCATCTCCGATGTGGCTCTGGCCGCGGTGATGATCGGTGGATTCAGCGCGGTGTTCGCCAATGCGAATCCGCTGCTGCCACTCGACGGCTACTTCGCGCTCGTCGACTACCTCGAGATGCCGAACCTGCGCCAGCGGGCGTCGGCCTACCTCACCTGGTGGCTGCGCCGGCACCTGCTTCGCCTCGACATGCCGGAGCCCGAGTCCGGCGTTCGGGAGCGACGGATCCTGCTCGCGTACGGCGCGCTCTCGACGCTCTACATCGGATTTATCCTGTCGTGGGTGGCACTCGTGGTCCTCAGCGGTGCCCAGCGCGCGGTGGGAATGCTGGGCGGAGCGCTCGTGGTCCTGGCCATCCTCGCCCTCCTGCGGACGAAACTGGTGACGCTCTGGCGCGGCGCCGTCCTCGCGGTCCGGGCCCGGAGCGGCGGATCGCGCTGGAGGCGGTGGCAGAAGCTGGCGCCCCGCTTCGCCCTGGCCGCGCTCGTCCTCATGGCGGTGATCCCCTGGGACCTCAAGACGGAAGGCCCGTTCACGGTCACCGCTGCGCGCGTACAGGGCGTCACCGCGCCCGACAGCGCGGTCGTCACCGAGATCTATGCGCGGGAAGGAAGCGTGGTAGACGCCGGCACGCCGGTGGCGCGGATTCTCGACGTGGACCTGATGCGAGGCGTGATGGAGCACACTCGCGTAGCGGACTCGCTGGCGGTCGTGACCACCGTGGCGCGGGCATCGAGGATGGCCGGCAGGGATGCCCAGCTCGCGGCCGAGCACGGCGCGGCCCGGGCCGCCTTGAGTGCCGATGAAGGCCGCGTCGCGCAGGCGACCATTCGAGCCCGCATCGGCGGCACGATGGTCACCCCTCATCCGGAGCGGCAGGTGGGAAGACGGGTTGGCCCAGGTGATACGCTCCTTGTCATCCAGGACTTGAGCCAGCTCGAAGCGCGGGCACGACTCTCATCGGCAGGCAGCGCGCGCGTGACGCCGGGACAAAGAGTCCGCCTGATTTCCTATCAGCGCCTCGCCGTGCCGATGGAGGCCACGGTGACCAGCGTTTCTGCCGCAGCCGGGGGCGGAGATTTCGGGTCGCTCGAAGTGCGGATCACGCTCCCGCCGGACAGCGGACTGCTTGCGGGTGCGACGGGGGAGGCAAGCGTGCTCTGGAGGCAGTCCACCATCCTCGGCGCGATCTGGTGGGCGGTCCGTTCCAGGATCAGGAACGACCTGATTCTCTAGTGAGGCCCCGCGGGAGAGGCGCGTTCGAGCGTCTGCTTCATCACCGCGAGACCCTGCTGAATCATTTCACTCATGGTGGCCGCCGCCGCGTGCGGCAACACGTCCGCGATCCAGACTATCCGGCACTTGTCGTCGCCGTCCGGGAAGACCTGAACGGAGGCGTTGTGGTGTGTGAGAGGCTCGCCGCGAGCCGACCATGAGTGCCGGCGGGTCGAGTCGTCGACATCGACGATGAGCTCGCGCATTACCGTTCCGTTCGCAAACGTCACGACGCGGGAATCCCCCTCAAGCCGGCAGTCCACTACGAACCCGGGCACCAGGCGCTGGTGAATCGCTCCGACATCGCGGATCGCATCCCATGCCGATGTGCTATCGCGGTTGATTTGGATTTCCTTGTGGATCGAAGCCATTGGTTCCTCCGGTGTTGGCTCAGGGTTCCGTGGAGGACATCTGGCGCTTGCGACGTCGAGACCGTTCCACCGAGCCGGCGGCGGAGCGGCCAGGAATGCCGAGCAGCGATCGTAAGGCAGGACTGATGGGTCGGCGGGCCAGGGCACGCTCGATCTCGGGGGCGCGTTCGGCCGGGAGCTCCGCAAGGGCACGCACTACTCCTGCCTCGAGCACGGCGATCGCGACACCATCCTCGAACACGATGCGATTTGCCGCGAGGGCGGGCACTCGCTCGCCGGGGAAGATCGTGCCGAGGAGGTTGAGCGGATCGGCCGCGCTGATCGAGATGAGCTGCCCCGTGCGGGGCGCGCGACGAGCGGCACGGAGCGCCACCACCGCTTCGGGCAGCGCGAACTGTTCACCGGTGACGCCGGCGATGAAACGGCCGCCGCGGATCTCACCACGCGCCTCGAGACGCCGATAAATCAGGAGCAACTCGCGCCACGGCACCGAGAGTCCTTCCCGCACCTGGATCCGGTTGAACACCACGCCGTAACGCCTGAGCAGGAGGCGGGCCCACGACTCTCGTGACTGGTGACTCGTGTCTCGCGACTCTACCGGAATCGCGGACCACCGTCCCGCCCGCTCGATGCCGAAGCCGACGGTGCGGTGCCGGCGCGTAGCTCCCGCGATCGGCTTGCGACGGGCTGACGGTGTCAGGAGTGCCCGAAGCCCCGCGAAGCTGTCGGAGGTCACAAGGCCGGCTGCGGCGAGCTCGCCCAGTCCCTGTTCGATCTGGGTCGGCAACAGACCGGTCCCCGAAGCCAGCTCGACGGAAAACGAAGCACCCCGATCCTGGATCAGCTTGAGGACTTCGCTGGCGTAGGTCGAGAGGCCTTCCGTGCTGCGCGCCGGTGCGAGTGCCATCCAGCGGGGGCCGTGCTCGCGGAGGTAGAGCGACATCGGGGTCGATCGAATCGGGCGGGCGACCGGACCGCCGGATTCGCCGGCACGGCCCGGGACCGAGAGCCTCCCCCATGACACCCGGCCGGTGAGGCAGAGGATGTCGAGGAGCTGGGGGTCGTAGTCGATGGTGCGCGCACCGAGCAGGTCGGCTTCCCAGCTTCGCGCCGGAGCCTCGAACGCCTCGAGCTGCTCGACCACAGCGATCAATCCCTCCAGTCCCTGCATCCGGGACGCGGGGTCGATCTTCTGCCAACCGAAGAGGAAACGGGCAAAGTCCGCCGACGAGACCGGTTCGATCTCGGCTCTCAAGCGATTGAGGGTGTAGCGGTGGATCCGCGCCAGCAGCCGGCGGTCACACCACTCGAGAGTTCCTGGCTGGGTGAATTGTCCCCGCAGGACGACGCCTTCACCCTCGAGCGCGATCAATGCCGCGTCGGCTTCCTCCGTCGAGACGCCCAGAGAGTCGCCCAGTGTCCTGGCCGTGATCGGTCCGACGATTTCCATCCGTCCACGAAGCAGCTCACGGACGGCACCGGACTCGGGTACCGCGCGTACCTGGTCGAGTCGCTCGATCGCGACCCAGAGACTCCCGAGGCGAAATGCGCGCCCATCGGATTCAAGCCGCTCCATCAACGGTGCCCACGTCACGCCGTCCCGTCCTCGAGCACCTTCCTCCGATGTCAGGTACCCGGAGACCTGCAGGGTGTCGTACAGCTCATCAGGATTCTCGGGATCGGGCCACGCTTCGTCGCGGACGCGCTCGATCGCGCCCGGATCGAGCGCGCCGAGGTCCTCGGAGGACGTAGGCTCGAACGCGCGGCGGGTGTAGACCGCCTGGGTGCGCCGCTCCTCGAGCGGTGCGTCGTCCAGGAAGGCGTAGGGCTTGGCGTTGAGGATTTCGTTGGCGAGCGGCGACGGCTCGGGCAGATCGCGCGCGAAGTACTCGATCTCACCGCGCTCCAGCCGCTCGAGCAGGGCGAGGAACCGGTCGAAGTCCATCGCCTCGTGAAGACAATCCTCCACCACCTGCGCCACCAGCGGGTGGTCGGGAATCTCCCGGTCGCCGGGAATGTTCTCGAGGCATGCCGCCGCATCGGGAAACGCCGCGGCCAGCAGGTCGTCCGATTCCATCCGCTGGATCTGCGGCGGCACCTTCTTGCCATTGCGATAGCGGGGCACCGCGAGCGAGATGTTCGCGTTCCAGCGCCACCGCGTCGCGAAGATCGGCGCGTCCAGCATGGCCTGCACCAGGATGTCGCGCGCGGTCGCGGGATGCAGAAAGCGGAACACGCTGTCGAGCGGAAACGAATGCTGGGGACCGAGCGAAAGGAGCAGCGCCTCCTCGGTGGCCGCGGCCTGCAGCTCGAAGTTGAACTGGCGGCAGAAGCGCTTCCGGAGTGCCAGTCCCCAGGCGCTATTTACTCGCCTGCCGTAGGGGCTGTGGATCACCAGCTGCATTCCGCCGGCCTCGTCGAAGAACCGCTCCGCGACGAGGGTCTCCTGGGTCGGCAGCACTCCGAGCGCGTGTGAGGCCTGGGTGAAGTATTCGACGATCTGCTCGGCCGCGACCCTGGAGATGCCGGCTTCGGTCTCGAGCCACCGTTCCGCCTCTTCGCGCCGGTCGAGCAGCTGATTCAGCTCATGCCGGAGCTCCGACACGGCGCGCGAAAGCTCGGGGCTCCTGGCGGGAGCTTCGCCCAGCCAGAAGGGAATGCCGGGAGGCTGGCCATGCGCGTCCTCCACCCGCACGGTGCCCCGCTCGATCCGAAGCATCCGCCACGACGTGTTGCCCAGCTGGAAGATGTCGCCTGCCATGCTCTCGATGGCGAAGTCTTCATTCACCGTCCCGATGAAGGTGCCCTCGGGCTCGAGGATGACCCGGTAATCCGAGTTCTCGGGGATGGCGCCCCCCGACATCAAGGCCATGAGACGGGCGCCGCGGCGCCCCCGGATGCGCTGATTGACCGTGTCGTGATGGACCAGCGCGCCGCGACGGCCTCGCCTGGTGACATAGCCATCCGCCAGCATTTTCACCACGGCATCGAAATCTTCGCGAGACAACTCGCGATACGGTCGTGACCGCCGCACCAGCTCGAAGAGCTCGTCTTCCTTCCAGTCATCGGCGGCAGTCTCCGCGACGATCTGCTGGGCCAGCACGTCGAGGGCGTGCTCGTTCACCGCGATCCGGTCAAGCTCGCCCCGCCGGACGGCGCGGAAGAGGGCCGCGGACTCGACCAGCTCGTCGAGGGTGAGTGGAAAGAGCCGGCCTTTCGGTGTGCCATGCACCGTGTGGCCGGAGCGACCGACGCGCTGGAGAAAGGTCGAAATGCGCCGGGGTGAGCCAAGCTGGCATACCAGGTCGACATGCCCGATGTCGATCCCGAGCTCGAGCGACGAGGTCGCCACCAGCGCCTTGAGAGTGCCCGACTTGAGCCGATCCTCGGCGGCCAGACGCGCCTCCTTCGAGAGGCTGCCGTGATGTGCGGTGACGGCGTCCTCGCCCAGGCGCTCGGAGAGATGCTTCGCGGCGCGTTCGGCGAGACGACGGGTATTCACGAACACCAGCGTGGTCTGGTGCTGGCGAATCAGGTCGGCCAGCCGCGCATACACTTCTTCCCAGACCTCGGCGGACATGACGGCCTGGAGTGGCGAGCCAGGAAGCTCGAGTGCCAGGTCGAGCGCCCGACGGTGGCCCTCGTCGATGATCACCGGGTCGCGAGTCACGAGTCGCGAGTCACGAGATCCTACCAGCCAGCTTCCGACTTCTTCGACTGGCTTCTGCGTGGCTGACAGCCCGATTCTCTGCAGCCTCTTGCCTGCGACGTGATCGAGTCGTTCCAGGGTGAGCGCCAGGTGGGCACCGCGACGGGTCTCCACCACGGCGTGGATCTCGTCCACGATGACGGTGCGGGCGGTTCGCAGCATCTCGCGGCTTCGCTCGGCCGTGAGGAGCAGGTAGAGTGACTCCGGCGTGGTGACGAGAATGTGGGGCGGAGTCTTGAGCATCGCGGTCCGCTCGGCGGACGGCGTATCGCCGGTACGGACCGCGGCCGTGATGTGCGGCGCCCCGAATCCCTGCGCTTCGGCCAGGCGCCGGATCTCCCGCCGCGGCTCGGCGAGGTTCTTGTGGATGTCCGCGCTCAGGGCCTTGAGCGGTGAGACGTAGATGACCTGGACTTCGTCGGTAAGCGTTCCGGCGAGCGACTGGCGCAGCAGGGAATCGAGCGCGATCAGGAAGGCCGCGAGGGTCTTGCCCGATCCGGTTGGCGCGGCAATGAGAGTATCACGTCCGGAACGAATGGCCTCCCAGCCCCGTTTTTGCGCGGTGGTGGGGAGGCCCAGTCGTTCAGCGAACCACTGGGCGACGAGCGGGTGAAATTCGGACAGCGACGACATCGCCTGAACCCTTCGACGTTCTCCCGGAAAATAATGGACCAGTCAGCCGCCCCTTATCGCACGAAGTACGGCTTGCCGGCCGGTTTCGGGTCGGGCCAGACTCGCGCGGCATCCGCCCCCGCGAAGAGGATCCCGTTCTTCATCACGTAGCGGATCTTGTCGGCATTCGCGATGTTCTCGAGCGGGTTCGCCTCGAGGACGACGAGATCGGCGAGCTTGCCCACTTCGAGCGACCCGATCTCGCCGGCGAGGCCATGGTGGGTCGCTCCCCTGATCGTGGCGATCTCGAGGGCCTCCGCGGGAGTGAACCCGCCCTTCACGAGCAGGTCGAGCTCCCAGTGGGCGTCGAGGCCGAACATCTGGCCGTGCGCGCCCAGCTGCAGCGAGGTTCCATTGGCGAAGAGCTTCCTGATCTCCTTCGCCATCGTCCACGCGTACATGTCCTCGGGCCAGAGGTGGGTGGGATTCCTCACCCGCATCAGCTGTTCCGGCGAGATGAAGCGGGTGAGCTTCTCGTCCTGCCAGAGCTTGCTGTTCTCGTGATACCATCCTTCCCCGAACGCGCCGTTGTACACCACGAGCAGCGTGGGAGTCATTCCGGCCTTGGTACCGCCCCAGTACTTGACGATGTCCTCATAGAACGGCGCCAGTCCCGGCGTGTGCTCCAGGCCGGTGACCCCGTCGAGCAGCTGCGTCAGGTTCATCTGCGGATCCGCGGCCGTCTCCGACACGTCGTTGAGGCCAAGCTGGCGCGCGGCCATTGCCGTCAGGTGTCGCCGCTTGCGGGTCGACTGACCGTAATCCTTCACGGCGATCGCGCCGTGGTCCTTGTTCCAGCGGAGCTGCTCGAGCGCCTCCTCGAGGGTCTCGAACGGACGGTACATCCTGAGTCGCGCTCCCCGTCGGCCACCGTAGATGACCGATCCGGTCGTGAAGTACCGGGGTGACGTGATGCGTCCGGCCCGTTCCATGTCGGAGAGCCATCCGTCCCGGTACTCATTCCCGTAGACCTCGACGATGGTCGTCACGCCGTAGGCCAGGGGCGCGGCCAGGTAAGTCGGCCGCTGCTCGATGACATGCAGCGACGTGTGCTCGATGTGGGGATGGGCATGCGCGTCGATCAGGCCCGGGATGATCGTCTGGCCCTTGAGATCGAACACATTGGCGCCCGCGGGAACCGGCACATCAGTCCCCAGCGCGGCGATCCGGTTTCCCTCGATGACGATGGTGGCGTTCTCGAGTACCTCGCGCCGGGCGTTCATGGTCGCGATCCGCGCGCCGGTGAGAGCCACGATCCCCTTCTGCCGGTCGAGGTCGATTTCCATCGCGAGATCGGTGCGCCGCGCGGTCGATCCCGGGACTCGCGCTCCGGTCCAGTCCGCGCTTGCCTGAGCAGCCGGCCTCGTTCCCGCTTCAGCCAGAATCTGGTCGAGATCCTTCTCGTAGAACCCGCTCGCCCGGGTCCAGCCCAGCGTCTTCCCGCCAGCGGACCAGGTGAGGTATCCGCCGTCTTCCGGATCGACGCGAACGGCGAACCCCTGTCCCTCGAACGGCGAGACGGTTGCCGTGCGGCCCGCGTCGTTGAACGGCGTGATGAAGCTCCGCTGATACTCCCGGATCGCGATCCACTCGAGATCGGGGGACGGGACGGCCCACACCGCATGGGGGAACTTGAACAGCACGGTTTCCCCCCGACCGTCGATGCCGATGCGTTTGAGCACGAGGGTGTCGCGCTCGAATTCCGTGAAGTAGAGCGTGTTCCCTTCCGGACCGAAGAGGACACTGGGCGGGATCTTGCCCGCGATGTTGGCGTACTCGAGCGGCTGGCTGGTGATCTCGGTGAGGCGCCGCTCGGCTCCGCTTTCGGGACGGACGATGAGCTCGAACGCGGTCTCGTTGGAGAGCCAGAGTCCCCGCTCGAGACCACCGGTGCCTCGCACGTACGCGAGGGACGTGCCGTCGCGCGAGAGCGCGAGGCTGCCGTACTGTGAGGGGACCTGGGTCAGCTGTTCCCTCGTACCGCCGCTCCGGATCCGATAGACTGCGCCAAGGCTGTCGTCGGTCCACGAGGCGTAGTAGAGCGTCCCCTTCGAGTCCATGACCGGACTGGTCTCGTGATCATCGGACCGTGTCAGGTTCCGCTTGCTTCCGTCGGCTCCGGTGAGCCAGATGTCCCCCAGGGCCTCGAAGAGCACTCCCTGGGAAGTCCGGCTCGCCCATCGGGCGGCCCGGGTCATCGCCTTGTCGGTCGGCACGTGGTTCGTGAACCGGATGGTCTCCGACATCTGCCGCTCGACCGGGGCGCTGAACGGAATCCGCGTGGTCTTTCCCATGGCGACATCGACC